>CAYLJT010000026.1:0-23309 GCA_964383995.1 uncultured Polyangiaceae bacterium | reverse complement strand
GCCGTGTTGAGCACGCCGGGGGTCACGCTGGTGGAGTCGCGGCACGAGAGCACGGCGGCGTTCGCGGCCATGGGCTACCACCGCGCGACAGGGCGTGTTCCGGCCGTCTTGGTCACTGCCGGACCGGGCGCCACGAACGCCGTGACCGGGGTGGCGGCGGCGTTCACGGAGCGCGTGCCGATGTTGGTGATTTGCGGCGACGTGGCCTGGGCGGCGACGGGTGGTCGCATGGCCCAGGACAGCGGCCCCGAGGGCATCGCGGTGGAGCACATGTTCGGTCGCATCACGCGGGCGACCGTGCGCGCAACACGGCCCGAGTCCGCGGCGACGCAGGCGCTTTCGGCGCTGAAAGCGGCCAGCGTGCCGCTGGCCGAGGGACCGGCGCTGTTCGTGGTGCCGATGGATGTGGGGCGAGGCGACGCGCCCGAGACCTGCGTCCCCAGCTTGCGATTTTCGAGCGAAGCGCCGGCGCCCTGGTCGTCCGTGCGCAAAGCGGCGCGCATGCTCGCGAACGCGAAGCGGCCTCTCGTCGTTATCGGCGAAGGCGCACGCAAGCACACGACCGCGCTGCGTTTGCTGCTGGATGTGCTCAACGTGCCGTTCATGACGACCCCCCAAGCCAAGGGCCTGGTGAGCGAGGAGCACCCGCACTCACTGCGCAACGGCGGCCTCGCGGCGTCGTGGTGGGCGCGTCGCTACACGCAGGAAGGGGTCGACGTAACCCTCGTGCTCGGCACGGATCTCGATGATTCGTCGGTGGGACCCACGCGGCCCGTGTCGCCCCAGGGACAGCTCATCCACGTGGATCTCGATCCGAGCGTGTTTCACCGCAATTTCCGCGCGGACCTGCCGGTCTTGGCGGACCTCGGGAGCTTCGCGTTGCAACTCTACGAGCTCGTGACCACGGAGGGCCTGCGCAACCCGCACGGCGCCGCGCTCTCGCGCGAGGTGCGCGCCGAGTCGCCCTTCGATACGCCGGACTTTGCCGAGGACGACGCGCAGAAGATCGCCCCGCACCGGGCCGTCGCCGACCTTCAAAAGGCGGCCGGTCCCGACGCGCACTTCGTGAGCGACATCGGTGAGCACATGCTCTCCGCGATGCACTACCTCACGGCCACCGGGCCCGATAAGTTCACGGTGCACCTCGGCCTGGGCAGCATGGCTTCGGGCATCGCGTCGGCCATCGGCCAGGCGATGTCGGACCGCAAGGGCCGCGTCGTTTGCATCTGCGGCGACGGCGGCATGCAGATGGCTGGGATGGAGCTCTTGGTGGCCGTCAAAGAGCGCCTGCCCATCGTGTACGCGGTGTTCAACGACGCGCGCTACAACATGGTCTACCACGGCTACAAGCAGCTCTACGGCGACGAGGCCGCGTGGGAGACGCCGTGGGTCGACTTCGCGCTGTGGGCCCAGAGCTTCGGCGCCAAGGGCGTGCGCATCGAGCGCCCCGGAGAGATCACCGCCGAGCTGCTCGACGAGATGACGAAGAACGGCCCCGTGGTGCTCGATATCCGGATCGATCGCGATCGACGCATCCGCGGCGCTGGCCGCAACGAGTCGCTCACCCACATGTCTCTTCGGCCCGCGAACGGCTGAGCGCGAGCCGCAGGAGATCGCCGTGGGAGCACGCATCCAGGGTCTCGGTAGCTTCGTGCCCGAGACCATCCGACGAAACAGCGATTGGCCCGCCGAGTTCATCGGCCGGCCCGTCGGCGCCTACGGCTCCGAGCTCGCGGAGATAGGCCTCGATGATCGCGATCCGTGCGACCTCATCGTGGCGCGTCACCTCGCGAAGGAGCAAAACGATCCGTTCCGCGGGGCGATCGAGCGGCGCGTCGCCGACTTGTCGATGTCGAGCGCGGAAGCCGAGGCGATAGCCGGGCGTCGGGCCCTCGATGACGCTGGAATCAGGCCGAAAGACGTGGATCTGGTGCTGTCGTGGTCGATGGTCCCCGACCGCGTGACGCCCCCCTCCGGGCCCCGCGTGGCGCACCTGATCGGCGCCGAACGCGCGGCCGCCATCGGCATGGACGCGGCCTGTGCCACCGGCCTCGCGCAAATGCTGTTCGCGGCCGCGCTCGTCGAGACCGGCCGTGCAAACCACGTGTTGCTGACGCAATCGCACTTGATCGCGAGGGCCAATCCGCTGCTGCACCCGGCGTCGCCGATCGTCGGTGACGTCGCCACGGCGTTCGTGGTGGGCCCCGCGGCGACCCGACAAATCGTCGACGTGCACATGGTCTCCCACGGTGAATTTCACGAAGCCGTGACCTGGGTGCGAGGGCGCGAAAAGGAAGAGGCGCCGTGGTGGGAGGCGGGCCCCGAGTTCACCCCAGGGACGCGCAACCGCGAGCAAGCGAAGATGCTCTCGAAGAAGCTCGTGCACTTCGCGCGGGACACGGTGGTGGAGCTGATGGCGCGCGTGAACCGGCCGGTCTCGGACATCGACGTGCTCGCGATCACGCAGCCGCGTCGCTGGTTTCCGAGCGCCGTGTGCGAGTCCCTCGGGCTCTCGCCAGAGATCGCGCCCTCCACCTGGGATACGCTGGCCCACGTGGGCGGCTGCGGCGTGCTCATCAACCTGATGGAGGCTCGCCGTCGCGGCATGATCCGCGAAGGCACGCGCGTCGCGATGTTCGCGATGGGCGCGGGGATCACGCGCTCGGCGGCGTTCGTAACGTTTTAGCTACGCCCGCGCGCTCAGCAATCCTTCGGCGATCTGCACCGCGTTGAGGGCCGCGCCCTTGAGCAGGTTGTCCGAGACAACCCACAAATTTATCGCGCCTTTTACGGCCAAATCGTTGCGGACGCGGCCCACAAAAACCTCGTCGCGGCCTTCGGCCAAGAGCGGCTGGGGGTGGTGGCCCGGCGCGTACGTGCGCTCGTCGAGCACGACGCCCGGAGCGTTGCGTAGCAGTGCCTTCGCTTCCGCGGCGTCCATCGGGCGCGCGAACTGCACGTGCACGGCCTCGCTGTGCCCTGTCACCACGGGCACGCGCACCGTGGTCGGCGAGACGCCGATCGTTTGATCTCCAAGTATCTTGCGCGTCTCGTTGACCATCTTCAGCTCCTCTTCGGAGTAGTCGTCGGCCCCCGACTTCCAATCCATGAGCAGGTTCTGCGCGATATTCCCGGGGAAAATCCGGGGTTCGAAGGGCTGCCCGAGGGCCGCTGCGCGCACCGCCTCGCGTAGCTCCTCGACCGCCGCGTGCCCCTTGCCGCTCGTGGCTTGGTAGGTCGAGACGACGATGTGCCGGATTACGGCCGCCCGGTGCAGCGGTCCCAGGGCGACGACCATTTGAATCGTGCTGCAGTTGGGGTTGGCGATGATGCCCTTCGGCCGCTGCTGCGCGGCCGCGAGGTTGACCTCGGGCACGACCAGCGGAACCTCGGGATCCATGCGCCAGGCGCTGGAGTTGTCGATGACGACGGCGCCCTTGGCGGCGGCAGCCGGGGCGAGCTCCCGCGAAGCCGATGCGCCCGCGCTGAAGAGCGCAAAGTCGACGGCCTCGAAGGCTTGGGGCTCGGCGAGGGCCACGGGGATCTCGCCGCCGCGGAAGGGGAGCCGCCTGCCGACGGAGCGGGGCGACGCGAGCGCGATCACGTGCTCCGCCGGAAAACCCCGCTTTTCGAGGGTCCTCAGCATCTCTCGACCAACCACACCCGTGGCTCCAACCACCGCGACTCGAAGTGCCATGTGCCCGCGCTCTTTTTGCGAAAAGTGCCTTTTCTCTCGGCTCCGTGGTGCAATATCAGCTCCGTATGCGGCGGCCCACTTTCATTGCGTTGGTCACGTCCCTGGTGGCCGCGTGCGGGTCCGCCGACGACCAGCCGAAGATGGCCGCGTCGGCCGCGAACCGCGGCACGAAGGACGCCGCGGCGGGCTCCGAGCTCAACGGCTTCGTGACACCTTCGCGGCTCGTCCCCGACCTCCTCGACGGCCGCGGGACCACGTTGACGCGCGGCGGTGAGCGCCTCGTTTTGGCCGACCGCATGCGCATCGTGGAGCGCGTCGACGGCACGGTCTCGCGGGCGCGCGAGCTCTTCCCACCGGGGGGCGTGCGGGCCACCGAGCTGCCTTCGCGCCTCGGCGGCGGCTTTCTTTTCACGGCGACGAGCTCGGCCGGAACCGATGTCTGGCGCGCCCCGTCGTGGACCGGCGACCTTGTGCCCATCACCCAAATTTCATCCATCGCCGACGACGTGGTGGTGGGGCTCGACCGCATTTATTTGCGACTTTCGTCGTCGAGCCGCTTGGTCGCGGTGGACCTCGCATCGGGCAAGGGCATGGGCCTCGGTCCCTTGCCGATCGCGCCGGGCTTCGGCGCGCTCGCGTTCGCCGACGGTTGGCGCGGTGTGATCGTGACCGACTTGCGCGGCCCCTTGGCCACCTTCGATGCGGGCCAGACATTTCGACCGGTGCCCGTGCACGACATCGTCAACACGGTCGAAAATCGCGGGGGCAACCTGCTGCTCAACACGCCGAGCGGGGCCTACACGCTGGACGCGCGGGGCAACCTCACCTTCGAACCGCCACGCCAAGAAGGAGCGACCGAGCCGCAGGACGAATGGGCGGAGACGACGGCTCCCACACCCCTCGGTCGCAGACCGCTTCGCACCGCCGTTTTGCGGGGATTTCCGCTCAACAAAGACAGCGCGGTGGTGATCGAGGGGGGGGATCTTTTTCGCGTCTCGCTCAACGACGGTCGCATCGAAGAGCGCCGCAACGACGTGATCACGGCCCGCGAAGCGACCTGCCAGGGTATCCGGTTGGGCGCGAATTTCGGCTTCGTTTGCGGCGTTTCGGAGGGCCCGACCTGCCTCTACGCGCTCGAACCGAGCCTCGCCCTGCGCACGGTGACGTGCTTCGACGAGCCGCGCTTCGTCTCGCCTTCGGGCAACGGCTTCGTGGTCGTGCGTGGCGCGTGCGAGAAACCAAGCGCCGAAGAGGCGGGTACGGAGAGCTACTGCGTCGTTCCGCCGCAAGGAGCGCTGGTCGACCTGCGCGTGCATGGCCGGCCCACGGACGTCGGCTCGAAGCGCGTGGTGGCTCTGGCCGACGGACGCATCGCGGTGTTGCAACCGCCGCGCGGCGATGATCCAGGGCAGCTCACCGTGTTTGGAACGGGGGCGCCGCGCTCGGTGGCCCTCAAGCTGCCCGAGAAGCCGACGACCGTAGCGCGCGCGTTGAAGCGCGGCCTGTGGTTGGAGGGCTTCGAAGAGCGTGCGCCGGGCGTGCTCGGGGGCTGGGTCGAAGCCGGTGGACCGGCCGTGGGCATCACCATCGACCTGACCGGCAAGGTCTCCGCGGGGCCGTTGCGGGACGACGTGGGGGGTGTGATCGTGTCCGGTCCCTTCGCGCTTTCCATGGGGGAAACAGGCCATCTTGCGGAGAGCACCGATGGCGGCGCGTCGTGGGCCGAGCTCGATGCGCCCGAGATCGATGAAGACCCGAGCCGCCAACCCGAGCGTGGCTGCGGCCCCCTCGGCTGCGTGTTTGGGCCTTGGATTCGCGTGGGTTGGGGCCCTTCGGCGGCGAAAGACGACCTGGCTTCGGCGCCCTCGGCACCGCCCCTGCAAACGCCGGTTCGAATCTCAGAAACCCTACGATTTACCTGCTCTCTCGTGCGCCCAGCGGCGTCGCGGCGGTCCGTCGCGCGGGTCAGCCCGAGGCCCGCTACGACACCACGCCCCACGCCAAGCCCCGCGCCGACCCACGGTCGCAGGCCGCCCGTAGCGCAAAAGCCGGCCACCTCCGACACCACGTGGCTGCCCTTTCGCGACGCTGCACCACCGCCCTTGGCCACGGACGAGGTCGGTTTCGACACCGGCCCGCGCTACGATTCAAGCCCGATGCGCGTGTACGCGTGGGGCAAACACCTCGCGGATTGGCAGCGCGCGGGGCAGTGGTTGGTGCGCTTCGACGACCCCTTCGACGGCTCTTCCGAGCCCAAATCGAGCGCCACGACGCCGTCGCCCTGGCCCGACGAAGCGAGCGCTTCAGACGCCTTCGGGCTCGGCGCGCGGGGGGCCGCGTGGAGCTGGGGCGCGGAGCTGGATCCGGGCGGTCAAGCGGCCCTCGTGCAGGCTTGCCGCAACGGCGCGTGCGAGCTGTTCGGCGTGGCCGAAGGACAGTCGATCGTGCGTTTTCGCGACACGGCGGGGCAAAGCGGTGCGTTCCGCGCGATCCTCCCCGACGGTTCGGTGCGGGTCGGCGAAACCTGGTTCTACCTCGTGCCAACCTACGGCCCGACCGCCGGCAGTCTCGCGCTCTACCGGGTCGATCTCGGCATTTCCAGGCTCCTCGCGAGCTACGAGCGGCCCTTTCGTGCGGGCGTCATCCCTACCCCGCGCCTCATCCGAAGGGCCTCCGGGACGGGCCTCGGCATGTTGTTCGTGACGTCCCACGAGCTCGGCGTGCGACCCGAACGGGGTCGCTATTACGTGTTCCCGATCGACATGGAATCGGGTCAGTTGGGCGACGCAATTCCCCTCGTCATGCGCGATTTCTCCGATGTTTCGATCCGCCCTTGCGCGCCCGAAGAGGACGGTTGGCTGTTCGACACGACGACGGACGTTCATCCGATCATCAACGCCACGGGCGCTCTCTCGTCGACGAACTTCGACGCCGCCGAGCTCCGCGTGCGCATCGACCCAGGCAGCGCGTGCTTCGAAGGCATCGCTGCCCGCGCGTCGTTGCTCAGCGCCAAGGGCCCGGCTTCCGTCGCCAAGCCCGGGGAGATTCCGCTGTCGGCGACGGCCGCCTCCACGGGCGAGCGGGCCGAGCTGAGCTGTTCGAGCTACAAGCGCTAGCGACGCGATTCAGCCACCGCAATTGGCCGCGCAGTTGTTGTTGCTGCAGGTGGCCAACGCCTGACCGGCCTGTGCGCCACCGAGGTGCTGAAAGGCGCAGCCCTGGACGCAGGCCGAATCGTTGGGCGCGCAGGCCTGTGCGCAGGCGATGAGCGCCACGCACTCGGCGTTCCCGAAGCAGGCCTCGAGCTCGGTCTCGCATTGCGTGGCGAGGCAAAGCTGACAGGGATCGACGGGCGCGGGGTTGTTGCACGAGGCCGCGCAGGTGGTCGCCGAACAGTCGCCGAGCTGCGCGAGCTCCGAGAGGCCCGACGAATCGGCGGCGAAGCAGTTGTTCTGACAAGCCTGATCCCCCGCCGCGCATTGTCCGAGACAAGCCCCCAACGCGAGGCAAGAGGGGTTCGACGCGCAGTCGCAAAACGTCGTGTTGCACTGCTGGAACATGCAATCGTTGCAGGGATCGCCGGGGGACTCGCACACGGGCGCCGCGCCGCCAGCGCCGCCCTGCCCCATGCCTCCCTCACCGCTCCCACCCTGGCCCGAACCGCCTGTGCCCGTGGTCGCGGTCGTGGTCGTGGTCGTGCTCCCACCCCCTGCGCCTCCGGTGCCTGACGAGGTGGCTGAGGTTTCGCCTCCACCCCCGCCCGTGCCCGTCCCCGTGGCGGCCGTCGTGCCCGTGGAAAACGTCGTTGAATCCCCACCGCCGCAGGCCCAAAGGCCGAGGGCGGAAAGCACCAGGATCGAAGCGAATCGAGTACGCATGGGGACATCTTACGCGAGGACGCGATTGTCCCGTGCTCGGCGCAGCGATCGGACGGGCGATAAGGTAGGGTGCCGTTCCATGCGACGCGCGCTTCTCCCGCTTGCCCTGCTTGTGCTGGGCTGTCTGACCCCCCTTGGTTGCAGCAGCGACGATCCGGCCCCCGCGGCGGATACGGCCACCACGGCGCTCTTCGACGCCAGCGCCCTGGCCAGCCCCGAGGGCTTTTACAACTTCCCTTACCCGTCGGACCTGCGCTTGACCCCCGAAGGTACCCCCGACCTGACCGGTTTTCCGTACCCGACGTTTCTCGAGACCGTCAACGGCATCCGCAAGGCCGCGATGGACAGGCCCGGCTTCCCTGTCGTCCCCGTGGCCTATTTCCGCTTCAACGGCGCTATTCCGCCGCTCGCCGAGAACGACGTCGTCGCGGCCCACACCGCTTCCAACCTCCTGCTGATCGACATCGATCCCGAGGGCGCGCCGGGCACGCTCGTCCCGGTGGTCGCCACCACACCGCCCGAAGACCCCTACGTTCCGAGCAACTTGCTGGCTGTCGCCGCCCGACCCGGGTTCGTTCTGCACCCGAACCGCAGCTACGCGTTCGTCGTCAAGCGGACCCTGGGCGACGCGGCTGGCAAGGCCCTCGGCGTGCCGGAGTACCTGGCGACTCTGGCGGCGGGCAAGGCCCCTTCCGGCCCCGAGGGCGCCGCCGCGCTGGCCCTGTACACGCCGCTCTTCGAGACCCTCGACACGCTTGGCGTGCCGCGCAGCGACGTGGCCGCCGCCACGGTGTTCACGACGGGAGACGTGGTGCAACGCCTCGCGGATTGGTCCACGGCGCTGGTCGCCAAACACCCGCTGACGCTCGAATCCATCGCCGTCGACCCCGACGACGGCGCGAGCCACGAGCGCTATTGTGAGCTGCACGGCGTCGTCCGTTATCCCCAGTTTCAAACAGGCACACCGCCCTACGACAGCGAGGGGCGTTTCGTCATCGGCAGCGACGGTTTGCCGGAGAAGCAAGGGGAAGAAGCCGCCCCCTTCGTGATCAGTTTACCCCTGGGTCCGATGCCCGCGGCGGGCTTCCCGCTCGTGCTTTATTTCCACGGCTCCGGTGGCCTCTCGACGTCGGTGGTGGACCGCGGGACCTGGCACCCCGAGAGCGATCCTACCAAGTGTCCGGAGGGCACCACCGACGAGTGGCTAGGCGTGTCAGGTTGCAACACGAAGGGCGAAGGACCTTCCCATGTGGTCGCCGAGCACGGCTTCGCGGCGGCGGGCAGCGCCCTGCCGGTGAACCCTGAGCGCCTCCCGGGCGCGGCCGAGACCGAATACCTGAACTTCAACAACCTGGCCGCCGGGAGCGACCTGTTTCAGCAGGGCGCGATCGAGCAGCGGATGTTCCTGGAGGCCCTCAGCAAGCTCGAAATCACGCCGGACATGGTCGCCAGTTGCGCCGGCCTCTCCCTGCCCGCCGGGGAGACATCTTACCATTTCGACGCCGCCTCCGTGTTTGGACAGGGTCAGTCCATGGGAGGTCAATACACCAATCTTGTCTCAGCCATCGAGCCTCGCATCCGCGCCAGCGTGCCCACTGGGGCGGGCGGCTACTGGAGCCATTTCATCCTGCATACGACGCTCATCGACAACGTGGCGAGCATCGTCGGCACGGTTGTTTTGGGCACCCAAGCCGAGCTGACCTTCATGCACCCGGCGCTCTCGGTCTTCGAGACGGCGTGGGAGCCCGTGGACCCGATGGTGTACATGCCGCGCCTGGCCCGGCGGCCCTTGCCAGGCCACCCCGTGCGCTCGATCTACGAGCCGGTGGGGCTCGGCGATTCGTACTTTCCCACGGAGACGTACGACGCGATGGTGCTCGCCTACGGACACAACCAGGCGGGCACCGAGGTCTGGCCTACCATGCAGGAAGCCCTGTCCCTTGCCGGTTTGGAGGGCATCCTACCCTACCCTGTCTCGGACAACCGGACGAGCGAAGATGGCACGCCTTACACCGGCGTCGTGGTGCAATACGAAGGGGACGGCGTGTACGATCCCCACGCGCTCTACTCGCAGCTCGACGAAGTGAAATACCAATACGGATGTTTTCTGAAGACGGCCCTCGACGGGAAGGCACGGGTGCTCGCGCCCAAGGCCCTCGGCAGCGGCTGCCAGTAGAGGAATGACCATGCGCGTCTGCGTTTTTTGTGGGTCGAGCTTCGGCAACGACCCTGCCTTCACCGTCGCCGCGGAGACCCTCGGCGCCTCCCTCGCGCGGCGCGGTTACACGCTCGTCTACGGCGGGGCGAGCGTGGGCCTGATGGGCGCTCTGGCCGACGCCGCCCTCCAAGGAGGAGGTCAGGTAATCGGCGTGTTGCCCGACTTTCTGGAGAAGAAGGAGCTTGGGCACGGGGGTCTGAGCGAGCTTTTCGTGGTGTCCAGCATGCATGAGCGGAAGGCCAAGATGGCGGCTCTTGCGGACGCCTTCATCGCCTTGCCTGGAGGCTACGGCACGCTGGAAGAGCTGAGCGAAATGTTGACCTGGGCCCAGCTCGGCCTGCACCGCAAGGCCTGCGCGGTGCTCAATATTTCGGGCTACTACCAGCACTTCGTGGCATTCCTCGACCACGCCGTGGGGGCCGGCCTGCTGCGGCCAGGCTTCCGGAAGATGTTGATCGTGGAGAACGAGGTGGACGCGCTGCTCGATCAATTGGCCCACTACGAGCCACCCAACGTGCCGCGCATTCTGGACGCTACCCAAACCTGACTCAAGGACTGAAGACCGCGTCGTGCCCGTACGCGATGAAGGCGGGCGACGGGTTGGGATCGTCGGTGTCGAAGACCACGACGCTGTTGATGTTCGGCTCGCAACCGACGTACGGACAAATCGACAGCGTCAACGACAGGTGCCGATCGTCGCCTGACCAGGAAGGGTCCGTCGCGCTGTAGAACGGTCGTGGGAAGGCGGAGGTCAGGTGCCGTTCTCCCGAGCCGTCGGCGTTCAGGACGGTCACGTCGAGCCGCCAGTCCGCGCCGAAGCCGCCTTCGCGCACGTTCCACGCCACCGCGACGCGCTTTTTGTGGGGTGAGACGCGGGGGTAGGCCGCGCCGTAGACCATGAAGGTGCCGAAGCGCTGGATGTCCGAGCCCTCCGTCGTGGTCGTGAACAGGCGCGCCTCGCGGCAGCAATAGGCGTTGGTGGGGCCCGCCGAGAACAGCAGCCGGTCGCCGAGGCGCTCGGGCGCGTTGAACACACCAAAGCCTGCCCTCGGGTGCTTGCGAAGGGTGCGCGTGGCAAGGTCGAGGGCGAAGATCTGACCACCATCCCAGATCTCGTTGACCCAATAGACCGTCTTGCCGTCGGGGCTCCATGCCGGTTGCTCGGGCCAGCCGTTCTCACCGACCGCTTCGTCTTTCCCCGTGGTCAGGTCGACCAGGTGGACGACCTCGGGACCTTCCTCGACGTGGCTGTCACCGATGTACACCAGGAGCTTGTCGTCCGGGGAGACCGCGTACGCCTTTCCTTCCTTGCCGCTGATCGGACCGGTCAGCGCCTTGACGTTGGCGCCATCCATATCCATGGCATACACGCGGTAGCGCATGTCGCCGCGGTCGGACTCGAAGTAGATGCGCTTGCCGTCCTTCGAGAAGCTCGGCTCGAAGTCCTTCTGGGGGTCGCTGGTGAGGCGCTTGCTCGTGCCCGTCGCGAAGTCGAAGAGGTGGATGTCGAGGGACTGGACGAAGGCAATCTTCCCCTTGGCGTGGGGGACGTCCTTGGGTAGACGGAGCACCGGCGGGGGGGTCGTCTCCGGGGCGCCGACGCCTTGGTAGGCCGCCACCCAGTCTTTGAAGGTGCCGATGGGCTTCTTCTTCGGCGGCTCGTCCGAGACAATCTCCTCGCTCGGCGGTGCATAGGGGGCGCTGGTCGACTCGGGGGCGGCGGAGGCCGTAGCGCTCGGTTGCAGGGCCGCGGAGACCGCGGGAAGCGTCGCGACAGACGCCGAGGGCGCCACCGCCGTTGGCGCCGTCGGCGCGCTGTCACATGCGGTCAACAGGATCGACGTCGCGACGAGGTAAGATGGGCGAAAGAAGGGCATAGGACCCCAACGCCCCGGGGCCGGCGGTGCATTCCGCCCCCGCGGCGTCACGCGATCCGTCACACCCACAACAGGGCTCCCTTCGCGGGCTCGCCCGTCGCGCGGGCGATCCCCTCCACGTAGTAGCCCACTTGGCGGGCGTAGGCGTCTTTCCGCGTGGTCAGATCGACGTCGGTCTTGAAGTCGACCACCCACCAGGTGCCCTGCTCGCGGAAGGCAAGGTCGACGACGCCCTCCACCAGCACGCCGTCGTCCGAGACAAAAGCTACCGGTGTCTCGCGGCGGCATTCGCCGCGCAGCTCGGCCTCGCGCGCCCTCTGGAGGACGTCGTGCCGGAGCGCCGCGTGGGCCACCTGCGCTGCCGCCCCGGCCAATTCTTCGCCGACGCCCAACACGCGGGCCTCCATGGCTGCCAGGGGCAGGAGGTCGTCTTGCTCCGCCTCCAAGCTCGCGAGCGCCAACACGCCATGGACGAGGGCTCCGAAGGCGGCCCCCTTCGGCCTCTTCTGCCGGTCTTCGGGGGCGACGACCGAAATCACCTCGATGGTCGCGGGGGCGCCGTCGACCTCCGCGCGCGCGGTCGCGGTCATCACGATCCGACCCTTTTCCGAGGCGGTCGCCACCGCCGCGCCGCGGGCTTCCCGGAAGGCCGCGTACCTTGCCAGGTCGGCATCGACCGTCGAGCGTTCGACCTCGCGCAGCAGGTCCACGTGCTTGATACCTCCTTGCGCGGCCTTCTGCAGCGTCAGGCGCGCCGGATCCCAGACCACGACGTGGTAGCCTTCCATGGTGTAGCGGCCTGGCAGCACGGTCACGCTGTCCGGTCCTTCCCCGCCTGGACGGTGCAGGATGGTGTCGTCGCCGAAGGGTGGTTGACCGGGAAGAACGTCCGCCTCGCGGGGCTGACCTCGCCGTGGGTAGAGCGCCTTCGCGAGGGGCATCAACCAGCCGTCTTCTGGAAATACATTCCCGTCCGGTCGATCGCCGACCAAGGGCACCACCAACAGATCCCGTGCGCGCGTCGCGGCGACGTAGGCCAGGCGCACGATCTCTGCGTCGTCGCGTTCGACCTCGGAGGCCTCGTTGTCGCGCAATTCCCAGGGCGAAAGGCCGTAGAGCCGGCTCGCGGCGAGGCCCCGCTCGGGGTCCACATAGCGGCTTGCCGTACCAGCCGAGCGCTTGGAGGTCAGATCGGCAAGGATGACCACCGGAAACTCCAGTCCCTTGGCTTTGTGCACCGTCATCAGGCGCACCCCGTCGCTCGACTCTTCCAGGATCGCGGCCTCGGGGGCTGCCCGGGCCTCGGCTTGCTCCCCCAGCTCTTCGACGAAGCCGCGAAACGAGAGGCCCACCGAGGCGTCGTATTGACGGCCAAGCTCGCCCAGGAAGAGCACGTTGGCAAGGGCCTGCTCACCGGACTTTCGTAGGGCGAAGGCCGCGTGCGCGCGGGTGCCTTCCAGCAGGGCGCTGACCGTGTCCGCGACGGTGCGACGGTTGCGTTTTTTGTGCAGATCGCGGAGCTTGGCGAAGGCCTCGAAGATGGGGGTCAGATGGGCAGGTTGCCCCTCCGGAGCGGGGGCTCGGAACGGGTGCAGGTGACCGATGGTCGCCCGGTACTCGAACAGGTGCTCATCGGGGATACCAAACAGCGTGCCGTGAAGCGACGCGTACATGCTGAGCTCGTCGTCGGGGTGCTCGATGGCGCGCAGCGCCGCCACCAGGGCCTCGACCTCTTCGCGGTCGTGGAAGGAGCGACCGCCCACGAGCACGTGGGGCACGCCCTGACCTTCCAGGGCCTGGACGAAGGGTCGGGTCAGATCGCCCTGGTAGCCCTCGAAACGGCGGAACAACAGGCAAACGTGGCGGGCGGCGATGGGCACCGGATCCCCTCCGCCGCGCTCCGTGACCACGAAGCCACTGTCCTGAATGAGCCAACGAACGTAGGCCGCGACCGTGGTAGGTAGGGCCTTGTCGATGGCGCTCTTTGCCAAGCGTTGGGAGCCGTAAGGGGTGGGCACCGGGAGGGCGACGACCGGAGGCTGGACACCGAGCGCGGGCCGCACATGGCCGAGGGGGACGTACACCGCCTGGACACCGGGGCGACCTTCCGTCATCTCCTCGGCAAACGCCCGGTTGACGAAGCTCTGGATGCCGGGGACCGCGCGGAAGCTCGACGCCAGGTGGACGCGCTTTCCTCCCCTTGCCAAGATGAGGTCCTTGACCTCCTCGTAGATGCCCAAATCGGCACGACGAAAGCGGTAGATGGCCTGCTTCGGGTCACCGACCACGAACAGCTTTCCGGGCTCGGGCACGACTTCTCGCCAGGCGGACACCGCGGGGTCGGAGCCCGACAAGAGCATCAGCACCTCGGCCTGCAGGGGGTCGGTGTCTTGAAACTCGTCCACGAAAATGCGCCGAAATCGCGCCTGAAATGCGCGCCTTACGGCTTCGTTGCCGACCAGCAGCTCGCGGGTGGACAACAGCAGATCCAGAAAGTCGAGCCGCCCTGCCCTGGCCTTCAGGTCCTCGTAGCGGGCGACCACGCCGGCCAGCTCGCCCTGGAGGCGCGCGGCAAGATCGGCGTCCGCCCGCTCCACAAAGGGAAGGAGCTTTTCCATCAACGCGCGGTGCGACTCGGCCAACTGCGCGCGGGTGATGCCAGGTGCGTAGGTCCACTTGGGGTTGCCCAAACGGGGCGCGACCACGTCGCGATGGGAGACCAAGAGGGCGAAGTCCGCCTCCAGCTCGTCGGGGTCGAGCGACAGCACGGTCCGCGCGCGGATCTTCTCGGCGATGCGGCAGAGCGGCGCCAGCTTGTCGAGCAGACGCTTGTCTCCCCGACCCCCCGCCTCGGCCAGATCCACGAAGCTCGTGACGGCGTCGGTCAGGCCCACGAGCTCCACGCCCCGATCCCAGGGCCGCGTGCTCCAGCGCGCGGGGAAGTCGCGCTGCTCGGCCAGGCTCCAGGCGGCCGACGACAGGCGGCTCAAGGCGCTGCCTTCCCCCTTGCTTTGGCGGCGCAACGCCCGAGACAACCCGGGTCCGGGTCGACCCAGGGCCTCGGTCAACCAACCGTCGAAGGCCTCGCGGAACATGCGTCGCGCCTCCCCTTCGGTCATCGGCGCGAAGTCCGGATCGAGCCGCGCTTCGATCGGTCGCTCGCGCAAGATATCGGCGCAAAACGCGTGAATGGTGCCTATTTTGGCCTCTTCCAGGTGGGCGAGCGCCTCGGTCAAGGCGACCCGTTTGGGCCCGGCGTCCTGCCGTTGACGCTCCCGCTCCAGGGCGGTTCGCAGGCGCAGCTTCAGCTCGCCCGCGGCCTTTTCGGTGAAGGTGACCGCGACGAGCGAGCCGACGTCGGCCAGGCCTTCCGCCAATACGGCGGTGATGCGGTGGACCAGCTCGGTGGTCTTGCCGGTGCCCGCCGCGGCCTCCACCACCAGGTTGGTGGTCAGATCGTGACGGATGGTCTCCCGGGCTTCGGCGTCGGCGAGGGGCAGGCTCACGGCTCCCTCCGCATGTTGGTAAGATCTTCCAAGAGCCCCGGATCGGGCCAGCTCTCCGGCTTTTTTTGCTTTCTACCCATGCGCTCGAGCTCGTGGGGACCGCACACCGCTCGGTAAACGCAGCGCTTGCAGGTGTCTTCTTCGCGCGGCAAGGGCAGGAGCTGCCCCGACTGGATGGCGCGGTCGATGTGCGTCAAGACGCCGAGCCCCGCGCGCCGCGCGCGGCCGTCGAGGGGCACGACGCGCTCGCTGTAGCTGGCCTTGGCGGTACAAAAATAGAGCCGACCTTCCTCCACCGGAACCGAGCTTACGCCCGCGAACATGGCCTCCACCGCCAGGCCGTAGAGCACCGGCTGGAGCACCTCCCCGCCCCCTACCATCAGCCCCTCTTGCGTGAAGTTCATACCCGTCTTGTAGTCGGTCACCCGCAGCGCCCGACCGTCCAGGTGACGCTCCACGAGGTCCACGGCGCCGCGCATCAAGAAGCGATCACCCACCTGGACGGCTTCCTTCCGACTGTCCGGTCCGTCGGCCTGACCCAAACCGAACGACAGCTCGAAGTGCGCAGGGATCCAGGGCCCCGTGGGAGCCGCCGTGGTCTTCAGCCACACGCCTAGATCGCCGCGGATACGCTCGATGTCGTCCCTCCACACGCGCAAGATGGGCGGGGCTAGCTCGTCCTCGAAGCGGCCCGCCACCTCGTCCAGCACCCGGTCGCACAGCTCCTGGGCCTCCGGGAGCAGGGCCTCGTCCAAGGGAAGGTCCCCCCGATCGCGCAGCGTGCGCAGCACCTCGGCCTGCACCTCGTGGGTTATCTGCCCGCGGGCCGCGGGGGCCAGCTCATCGATGCGCGCGCCCGTCTCGCGCGGCGCGAGGCCCATGATGGCGGAGAGGTAGAAGCGGTAAGGGCAGGCGGCGAAGTGCTGCAACGCGGTGGCCGAATAGGGCTTCTCGGTGGGGCGTCGCTTGGCGAGCAGGCCGAGCGTTTTGTCCGAGACATGGACCAGGCCGTCCACGCCGTTCAAGCTCGCGACTTCCCAGCGCGCGTAGCGGGCGCGCAGGGACCTGCCAAGGTCTTTGTGGAGCTCGAGCAGGTAGCGCGCCCTGCCCTTGCGGTCGGCCCCGCGCTCGCGCAGAAGCGGCCCCAAGATGGCAAGGTCGTGCTCCACGTCGTCGATGGCGCGGGTCGCGTCTTTGGGGGCTGGCCAGGCAAGGCGCGCCCCTGCCACGCGGGCCGCGTCGCGCTCGATGGTGTCGGTGTCCGGCAGCACGCCCGTCGTCGCACGGAGGACGTCAAGGCCGTAAAACGAAGGCACGCGGGGTCTGGATTCGGCGGTCTCTACCCGCGGGTAGGACAGGTAGATGCGCTCCTCGGCAGCGCCCACCGCGAGGTGCAAGAGCAAGCGCTCGTCGTGGGAGCGATCGGCTTGTGTCATGAGCGGAGCCTGCCCTCGTTCGGCGACCAGGCGCCGGACGTCGTCGAGCAGCAAGGGATCTTCCCTGGGTCGAATGGGAAACAGGCGCTCCGCGAGCCCGGGAACGAAGACCACACGCATGGACAAGCCACGCACGTCGCCGATGGACGTGACGAGCACCCGACCATGCCGGTCGAGGGGGGGAGGCTCTTCGATGGTGGACAGGGCGTCGGCCAACACCTCGCACACCTCATCGATGGGCACCGGACCGATGTCGCCCATGGGTAGCAGCTCGGCCAGCCGCGTCAGCACCGCCTCGGGCCTGCGCAGCGTGCACCCGGCAAGATCGCCGAGGCGTGTGAACCACTCTCCCCAGGTGCAAGGCACGGAAAAGGTGGCCAGGCGCTCGATGATGGGCAGCACGAAGTCGCGCAGGTCATGGAGGTCGGCCATGGACCTCTCCAGGAGGGGGATCTTGGCCGACTCCGGCTCTTCCCTGGCAAGACCCTCCTTCTCGCGCCGGAGGTCGGCCTCGAGCCCGGCGAGGCGGCGCGCCCAACGGTCTTTGCCACCGAGCACCGACGCGTCGACCAGCAGCTTCTCCCAACGGTGGGGGGCCCGCAACGTCCCGAAGCTGACCGGACCTGGCATGCTGGTGGGCGGCTCGTCGTCGTCGGCGGGAGCGGGTGGAACGGGCGTGCCGGTAAGCCCCGCGGGGACCGCGTCGCCCGCAGCGCGAACGTGATCCACGGAGGACTCTGCGCGGGCGACCTCCTCGGCGGTCGGCACCTGACCGAGCGACAGATATTCGGCGAAACGGTTGGCTGAAAGGCCCTCGCGGGCACAGGCAAGGAGCGCTCGGAACGCACGACCCGACGGGTGAGGACGCTTGGTGCCAATGGAAAAATAGGCCGGCACCGAGCCTCGTCGCAGGGCGTGCTCCAAGTGGTCGCGGTAGAGCTCGGGGGACCGCAACAGGACGGCCATCTCGTCGAACCTGACACCGCGTTTGGCCTCGTCGTGGATCCGTCTTACCACCTCGACCATCTCGCGCCCCTCGCCCGGAGCCGAGAAGAAGACGACGTTCGGATCCTCGCCCTCGGGCGTAGCGCTCGCCTGCTCGGGCGCAAAAAGCCTGGCTTTTAGCCTGTCGACGGCGGTACGCACGACCTCTTGGAGAGGCTCTTCCACGAAGCCCAGGGAGGTCAGAGCCCGACGGCTGCGGGTGTCTCCCGACGGTAAGGTCGCGATGGTAGACGGTGCGCCCTGGGCCAGCGCGCGGACAAACGCCGCCTCTGCGCCCTCTGTGATGGGAAGATCGACGAACACCTTCGGCATGGCCGCAAACCGCGCGTGGGCCGCGGACGGCGGCACTGCGAGCGCCCCCGCGGCCTCGCGCAACAGTACCGCGCGGTCGGCGATTTTGGCCTCCGCGAGCTTGAGCCCGTAGCGCCTCAAGAGGACCGCCACGTCGTGCGCACCGGGCCCCAAATCGCGCAAGGAATCCGGAGCAACGGAGGCTGCGTGCAGCTCGTCGAGGGTACGCAAGAGGGCCCTTGGGAAGCTGGGCGCGCGCACCACGGGACCCACATGCTGGAGCTCGCCCGCGTTGTACGCCTCGAACGCGGTGCGCGCGACGAGGGCCGTGAGACCGAGGTGAGACACCGGAGACAGGCCCTGCGCCGCGAGGGGGAACGCGCCCAACATGACGGCCGCGGAGAGCAGCGTCATGCGGTGCAAACCGAAGGTAGGTCGGACGGCGGCGACGGAGCGCACGAGGTCGTCGAGGGGCAGGCGGGAGCCGCCGAGGATGAGCACCTCTTGCGCAGGTGGAAAGGCCAGGAGCACCTCACGCAACGCCGAAAAGCGCAGGGCCGCGGAGGCGGCGAGGATCAGGCGCGGAGGCTCGGAGGGCAGCATCGTAGGGCAAGCTACCCCGAATGGCGCACGATGTCACCCCGGGCTCATCGGAGCCGTTGCAAGGGGGAAGGCCGTGCGAAACCTTCCCCCCGCAAGCCCGCTTAGGGAGCCAACCTCTTCATCCTCGCGCGGGCGTCTTCCAGGCCGCGGCGCAGCGCCTCCACGCTCTGCGCGACCTGCGGATCGTCCTTGTCGAAGCCCTTGGTCGCCGCAGACGCCTCGGCCGCGAGCTCCCGAAGATCGACGGACAGGACCTTTCGCGCCGCCGCGTCCGCATCCTTCCTGCCTTCTTCCAGACGCAGCCGCGCGTCGAGCGCGTGGAACCGACTCCAGATCGGTCGCAGGGCCGAGAAGAAGCGGATGTTCTTGTCGGAGCGCTTGTTGACCTCGGCCAGGCGGAAGGAAATTCCGCTCACCCGTTGGCCCCCTGTCCAGAGGCTCATGTCGGCCACCACGTCCTGCTTTTCGCGCAGCTTCTCCCGAGGAGGCCCGGAGAACGCGGCACGAACCAGGCGCATTTCGCCCGGCGCAATGAACAGCACCGGCCCCTTCGCGCCCTCGACGTCCAGCTTCCAGTCCCTGGGTAGACCGGAGAAGCGCATCTCGGAGGGTAGCTCGTCCTTGCCACCGACGACCAGGAACTGCGCTCGGCCGGAGGTGCCCGCCGAAGGCACGTTGCCGAAGTTGTTCTGGACGTCGTTGTTGGTCAGGTTTGCGTCCAAGCTGTGCTCGATCGACACCCGCACGCAGAAGTGGTCGAAATCGCCGACGCTCTCCACACCGGAGGTGGAGGGTACATCCCACAGACCACCGTTGTTGAAGGTCAGATCGCTGAGATCCCAGTTGACGGACGCCAGGGCGACGTCGCCCCCGGCGGTATCACCGGCCGCCGCCAGGTTCACCGTGGTCGTGCCGATCAGCGCGAAGCTCGAATCTGGAAAACCCATGCCCACGGGCATGTAACGGAAGCGCACGGTCACGTTGCTGGCCGCCGCATCGCCGAGGTTGCGAATGCGCGCCACGAGGTTGTTGGCGATGCCCTTCGAGGGCTCGGCGTCGACCGGCGTGGTGGTCGGATCGTCGGGCTCGTTGCAGCCCGGTCGACCCGCCGCGTTGGGTAGACAATTGGCGTCGTTGTCGACCCAAACGTCCACGCTCTGCCAAAGAGGCTCGACGTTGCCCCAGGCGGCGCCCCAAGGCAAAATGGAAGGATCGGCGCCGCCCTGCAGGGCGCAACTGCCACCGGCGCAAAAGGCGAACGACAACGCATTGCTAGCTTGTGTGGCGTTGGCCAGGCCCAGGATGACCGAGGTGACACGCGATGACGCCTCGGTAGGAGGCGGCGAGCTCGCGAAGCCCGAAGCACGGTAGCTGCCATCGTTGTTGCCGTCGAGCGCCACGCGCGCATCGATACGGGCACCACTGGCGGTCTCCAGGATGACCACCGCGCCGCTGTCCTGACCATTGGGGCCGTCCACCGCCAAAGCGAGAGCGCGACCAATGGTGGCTGGCGTCGGCGCGTTGAACTGGTAGTACGCGCGCCCCAGGTGGTCGAGGTTGGCGGTCTGACCGCCCACCGGGTAGCTGGCGAAGGGAGACCCGCCATTGACGATGCCAGAGGGTCGGATGTCGGGGTAGCTGGCGCCCTCCTCGAACCAACGCTTTGCGTAGAGCTTCCCTGTGAAATCGGTAAACGCGTCGCGCAGGGTGGTTCCGCGAGCGACCAGGGCCGCGCTCGTCGCCGCCGTGGGATTGGTTGTGCTGCTGGCCGCCAGACCTTCCCAGATGCCCCGGATGAAGGCGTGGCCAAAACGTTCCGAAAGATAGCGGAGCCAAAACCACCCACCGTAGCCGCCCGTGTAGTTGTCAACGGTGGTGCCCGGGCTGCTGAAGAGCGTAAAATCTCCCAATTTCGACGAACGCACATTGACGTTCAGGTCGTCGTACGCCTCGTCGTTCATCCAGTTCGCCGAGGCCTCGCGAAAGGCGGGGGTCGACGAGAGGGCGTTCATTCCCACCTGAATGTTGTGGTGGTATTCGTGCGCAAACACATCTTCCACCGCCTCCAGTTGGCTCATGGTAGAGAGGTTGCCCGGCCCCGAGTTGTGGCAGTTGACATACCTTGCCAAGACGTCCACGTCAAAGCTCATGTAGCTGTACCAGGAGCCCGAGCCGGGCGAGACGGCGCCTTCCCTCGTGACACTGGCGACGTTGCAGCCGACCGTCCTGACATACACGTCAACCCTTCCGTCCCCGCCGTTGGTCGTCGACGACGCGTCGGAAGGTGGAGCAGGCCAACCAAAGCCGGTGATCTCGCGGGCGTAGACGTCCGCGGCCACGGTGCGGATCGTGTCGATGTAGTCGGGAACGCCGTTGCCGTTGCCGTCCGTGGTGCTGACGGCGTCGGTGCCCGTCGTGACGTAGTGGATCTTGAAACAGCTTCCTGGTGTGGTGGTGCAGTTGACCCCGGAAGGGTCGACGTTGACGGTGGACTCGGTCGCCGTGCCGTAGCTCGGGCGCACCGCGAAGGCCGCGCGGGGGGACAGGAGGGCAAGGAGAAAAATGGCAGAACAGGCGGTGGGTAGGAGCCACCGACCATCCGAACGAAGAGCGCTCATGATAAACCCTTTCGGCTCAGAAGTTGATGACTTCCCCGGAGAAAATCGGCAAAACCACGGTCTCTCCGGCTTCCGCGCGGATGCCGTCGACGACCACGTTGCGGTCGGTCAAGAGCGAGTAGGACCCCGGTGGCAAGCTGCCTAGGAGCAGCCCCGAGGCGTCCGAGCGCAGCGCCGTCCCCGCCGCGCCATCGAAGCGCACGCCGACATCGGGCTCGAAGCTACCGATACCTGCCCGCACCGTGGGTCGCCCGGCGGTCGTTCGGATGTAGGTCAGACCAATTACGTTGGCGACATCGGGATCCGCCTCCTTGGCAAGGTCGATAGGCTTGATTTGGATGACCGGCATGCGATCGCGGGCCTGCTTGAGCACCACCGGCGCGCGCTCGGCCACCGGCTCCATGCCACGCGTGGTAGCAAACACGGCGACCGTCGTGTCATCGGTCGACTCGGTCAACGACAGGCAATACGACCCGTCGGCGGCGGTCGTACCGCTGACTGGCTCGAATCCATTGAAGAGCGTCAGGCGCAGGTCTTGGGAAGGTTGTCCGGCCACCGTGGCCACCCCCCGAACCTCGGCCACCATCCCAGGGACCTTCTTGCACTTGGCGACGCCACCGCCGGTCGGCACCGTCGCGGTCTTGGGCACGCACGCCGCGCCCAGGCCGGCCGCGAGCAAGATCGAAAACGTAACGCGTTTCCACATACATACCTCCGCGGCGCCCATCCGGGCGCTCGGGAGGTAGTTCGCAGCAAGTTGCGGAAACTTACAAGGCTCGCCGGGGAGCGCTTGCGTTATTCGGAAGCCGTCGCTCGCGTGGAACCCGGGGTGGCCCGCGCACGCCCGAGCGCATAGACCATGGGCAGGACGAACAAGGTGAGCAAGGTTGCACTCACGAGTCCGCCGATCACCACCGTGGCGAGGGGACGCTGCACCTCCGCCCCGGGGTCGGTGGACAGCGCCATCGGAAGAAAGCCGAGGGAAGCCACGAGCGCGGTCATCAGCACCGGCCGCAGGCGCAGCTCGGTCGCACGGCCGATGGCTTCGGTCCTAGACGCGCCCTGCTCTTCGAGCTGGCGCGCGAACGACACCAGGACCAGGCCGTTCAGGACGGCGACGCCGAACAGCGCGATGAAGCCGACCCCCGCGGAGATCGAGAAGGGTAGATCGCGAAGCCAAAGCGCGATGACGCCTCCGACCACGGCGAAGGGCACGTTCAGGAAGATGAGCAGCGCGGCGGAGATCGAACGAAACGCCAGCCAGAGCAGGAACACGATCAGCGCGAGGGCGATGGGCACCACCACGGCGAGGCGCGCCTTGGCCTCGGTGTAGTGCTGAAATTGGCCGCCCCAGACGGCGCGGTAGCCTTCGGGGAGCTTGACTTGCCTTCCCACCGCGGCCTGCGCGTCCGCGACCACGGACAAGAGGTCCCTGCCGCGGACGTTCATTTCAACCGTGATCCGACGGGACTGCCCTTCCCGACTGACCGCCGCCGGGCCCGTCACGAAGCGCAGCTCGGCCACGTCGCCGAGGGGCACCACCTGCCCTGTAATGGCCTTCAACGGCAGGGCCGCCAGGGCGGACAGCTCACCGTCGAAGCCATGAGCGGTCTTGACCACGATCTCGAACCGCCGCTCCCCTTCGAGCACCTCGCCCACCGTATGACCGACCGCCATCGTCTCTGTGATTTGGTTGACGTCCTCGATGGTAAGACCGTACCGAGAGAGCTTGGCGCGATCGGGGATCACGCGCAGGTAGCGCAGGCCGGAGACCTGCTCGGTGCGAACGTCGGCCGCCCCTTCGACGCCGGAAAGGACTGTGGCTACCTGATCGGCGAAGGCCGACAGCACGTCCAGATCGGGACCGTAGAGCAGGACCGCGACGTCCGACTTGACCCCCGCCACGAGCTCGTTGGTTCGCATCTGAATGGGCTGGGAGATGCCGCCTGCGACCTCTGGCACGCGCTCCTCGACGAGCGCGGAGACGGCCTCGGCAATGTCTTCCTTGGACACTCCGGGACGCCATTTTTCCCGGTCTTTCAGGCGAACGTAGACGTCGGATTGCTCCACCCCCATGGGGTCGGTCGCGAGCTCGGGAGCGCCCGTCTTGCTGACCACCTGCTCGACCTCGGGCACCTGCAAAATCGCCCGCTGGAGCCGAAGATCGGTGGCCACCGACT
>CAYLJT010000025.1:0-23804 GCA_964383995.1 uncultured Polyangiaceae bacterium | reverse complement strand
CGTGTAACCCTCGTTGAAGATCAGGTAGATGACCTCCAGGATCGACGCGACCCGCTCGCTGAGCGCCGCGCCGCGCGGCACGTCGAAGGGCACCTTGGACTCGCTGAGCGTGCGCTTGGCGCGCACGATGCGCTGCGCCACGGTGGTCTCGGGGATCAAGAAGGCGCGGCCAATTTCTTCGGTGGTAAGACCGCCGAGCAGCCGCAGGGTCAGGGCCGTCCGCGCCTCGGGGGAGAGCACGGGGTGGCAGGCGACCAGCATCAGCCGCAGCACGTCGTCGCCCACCTCCTCGTCGACCAGGGTGTCCAGATCGGCGGGCGTCGCCAGCTCGGTGACGCCCAACAGGTCGGCGTGCTTGCGGTCGTACAGCGCGCGCCGCCGCAGCTCGTCGAGGGCGCGGTTTTTGGCCGCGGTCATCAGCCAAGCCCCGGGATTTTCGGGGATTCCGGCCTCGGGCCAGCGCTCGAGGGCGATCAGCAAGGCCTCTTGCGCCAGGTCTTCCGCAAGCCCAATGTCTCGGACAACGCGCACCAGCCCCCCGATCAGCCGCGCGGACTCCACCTTCCACACGGTCTCGATGGAGCGGTGTACGGCAGGAGGCACCATCTTCGGCGTCCCCCTGACCTAGGCGTTCTTCTGCGCGATTTCGTCGCGCAAACGCTCCTCTTGCGCGCGCAGCTCGGGGGTCATCTCGGGACCGAAGTCGTCCATTTCGTACACCGGGCGCAGCTCCACCTCGGACTCCTCGTTGTGAGGATTGGGCATCCTGCGCGCCCACTCGACGGCCTCGTCCATCGACTTGACCTGCCACAGCCAATAGCCCGCGATAAGCTCCTTCGTCTCGGCGAACGGTCCATCGACGACCGTCCGTTGGCTGCCCGAGAAGCGCACGCGCTTGCCCTTGGAGCTCGGATGCAGGCCTTCGCCCGCGAGCACGATGCCGGCCTTGACCAGCTCTTCGTTGTAGTTGCCCATGGCGCGCAAAAGCTCTTCGCTGTTGGAGACGACGCCGGTCTCGGACTCTTTGCTTGCCTTGACGATGACCATTACTCGCATGGATGTTCTCTCCTCGGGGAATTTCGCGGCGCAGCCGCGCTTCTACCGGAGCGACGAAGCAGATGGGGGCCGATCGACAGGCGCCGAAAATATTTTCCGAAGGGGTCGGCGGGCTCACGTCGTCGCCGGTCGGGAGCCGGGAGGGCTGCGCGCGAGATCCTCGATTTGCGCCCTTTCGTGCGGATTTCGCGCGTGGGCCAGGGCCTCGGCGAAGCTCGCTTGGGCCGCGTCGAGCTTCCCCAGCTCTTGCAGCAGGGTGGCGCGCACGAGGTGGACATAGGGGTAGTCCTGGGTGTCGATGGTGGGGTCGTCCAACAACGCCAGACCTTGGGCTGCCCCCTCGGCCCGCGCAACCGCGAAGCAGCGGTTGACTCGGACAGCCGGTGTGGGTCGTAGCGCTTCCAGCGCGCCGTACAGCCGGGCGATGCGCGTCCAGTCGGTGGTCTCCGCCGTCGCCGCCGTGGTGTGGGCCGCGGAAATCGCCGCTTCGAGCTGAAAAGGGCCCCGGGGCGCGCCGCGCGGCGGTTCTTCGAGCAGGGGCGGCGCCGCCCGAATCGCCTCGTGATCCCAGCGCGCTCGGTCTTGTTGGGGCAGGGGGACGGGCGTGCCCGCGGCGTCCAGTCGACCGCCGCGCCGCGCGTCGTGGAGCAGCAGCAATGCGAGCAGGCCCCGCACCTCGCCGTGATCGGGAAATACCTCGTGCAGTGAGCGCGCGAGGCCCATGGCAAGGCGGCACAGGTCGGCGCGGATCGGCGGACCGTCGTGGGAAGACCAGTAGCCTTCGTTGAAGAGCAGGTGGATCGTCCGCAGCACGGCGTCGAGGCGGGCCTCCGTTGCGCTTGGCCAGGCGCCGTCCACATCGCCCCGTTCGCGCAGCCGCTTGCGCGCGCGGGTCAACCTTTGTTCCATGCTGCGGGGCTGGACCACGAAGGCCGCCGCGATCTCCTGGGTCGACAAACCGATCACCGTCGCGAGCGCCAAAGCCGCGCTCTCCCCGGCCTCGAGCGCAGGGTGACAACACGCGAACAGAAGCCGCAAAAGCTCGTCTTTCCAGCCGCGCACCACGTCCGGCTCGCCCAACGCGATGCGCACCCAGGGGCTCATTTGCGCGAGGCGCTCCAGCGCGCCTTCCTCCGGACTTTCGCGCTTCGTGCGGCGCAAACGATCGCGGTGGTTGTTGGCGGCCACGGTCAGGAGCCAAGCCTCGGCGGACTCCGGTTGTTCGCCGCGCGGCCAGCGTTCAAGCGCCCGCGCCAGGGCCTCCTGCACCGCGTCTTCGGCGTCAGGCAGGCTTTTTGTCAAGCTCAGTGTCTTGGCAAGCAGGCTTGGGTACAGGCGCCTCAGGGCCTCGCCATCCACGGCGCCCGTCATCCTTTCCACCGCCAGGCGACGGGTCTTACCTCCACGGCGTGGGCCTCATCCGGGCAGATGCTGCGCGCGTGCGACAGCGCCTCTTCTTCGCTGTCGCAATCGAGGAGGTAAAACCCAACCAGCCATTCTTTGGTCTCGATGTACGGACCGTCGCACACGTCGTGTCCACCTTCCGCCCTCCGCACCGTACGCGCGGTCTTGATGTCGGCGAGCTGCGCGACCGCGTGGAGCTGTCCTTTTTCGGCGACCGTGGCCTGCACCCGACGATGTTCACGCAGGGCTTCGGCGGAGCTTGGCCCGGGAGGGAGCTCGGGCGCGGTGCGGTAGATGAGGAGGGCGTAGGTAGACTTTTGCATGACGAGGTCTAGGCCTTTTGCCAGAGCGCCAAGCTAGCACCGCCCGGATCGCGAACGATCGAGAATTCCCCCGCGGGGCCCCGGGTCTTCTCTTTCAAGACCTTGGCGCCGAGCCGCACGGCCTTCTTGGTGGCGGCGTCGACGTCGTCCACCTGGGCGAACGGGATCCAGCCCTGGAGCTTGTCTTCCGTGGCGCTGACGGCGGCCACGGGCCCGGCCTCGCCCGCCAACATGGTCGTGCCCGGGGGACCGTCGACCGGCTGCCAACCCAGGAGCTTTTGGTAAAAGGCTGGCGTTTCCCCGGCGTTTTCGCTGTGATTGTGGAACCAAACAAATCCCTGTGTCATGAGCTTCTCCTTCTTGGCGGTCGTTGTTCCGCGCTGCCGGGGAGACGCCGGCGGGCGGCCCGACACGACAGGGGGTTGCCGATTTTTTTGAACGCATGTGTCTTACCGCGGACGCAACCTGGGCCAGGGAGCAACACGGCGAGCAACACAACCGGGGCCATGGATCAACGTGAACGAGAGGCCACGTTTCGATGATCCACCCCCCCCGCGGGCCGGTGGCAGGGCCTTGGTGGCCGCGAAATCCACGGCCGGTTGCCGGACATGCCTGCAGCGCTCTTTGGCATTCAGCGTGCTGTAGAGAGGGACCATGAAACTTCGAAACGCTCTTCTCTTGGTCCCCGCCCTCGTCAGCTTCGGATGCTTCACCAACAGCGACCCGGCTCCGTCGCGCTGTCCCGAGGGGCAAGTCTGCGATTCGAGCACGTTGGTGGGAGACGCCCACGGCATTCGCGCCGACGGAACCCCCGATGTCAGCGTGGAGCAGGCCTGGCCCAACCGACCCGCCGAGCCCGCCCCGCCGGACGCAAAAGAGCTCGCCACGGCCTGCGCGGCCATCGCGTCGTGCATCGACGTGGGCGACGTCAGCGCACAAGAAGACGTCGAGACACGACAGCTCTACCAAGCGCTTTGCCTCGATGTGTCAGGATCCTACTTCTGGGAAGAGCGCGGTGTCCCGACCTCGGGCAAGAATGAGCGCTGGACCTTCGAAGCCGCGCAAATCCTGAAGGCCACGAGCTGCGTCGACGTGCTCTTGGCGGGGACGCCGCGGGCCGATGAAATCGTGTGCGAAGAGGCCGGCTGCTGGTGGTCCTCGCCGGATCTGCCCATTCCGACCGTGACCTGCAACGGCGATGTGGCCACCTTGACGACCATGGGGAAGACGATTGTCCGAGACTGCTCCCGCGCCCTGACCACGTGCAGCGAGACGTCGCCCACGGGCTGCAACGACCGCGCCCCGGTGGCGTGCGAGCACCCCGCGAAGGACCGCTGCGATGGCGCCATCCGCATCGGCTGCGACGGCAGTGGCAAGGTAAGCTTCCACGATTGTTCGCGTGTCCCCGGCGGTACTTGCGGCACGCGCGACGACGGCAAGATCGGCTGCATCTACCCGAGCGGAAGCTGCGATAGCTTGCCGAGCTGCGATGGCAGTAGCCTCTCGCTTTGCTCCCTGGGCGAGGCCGTCGCCGTGGATTGCCAAGCGTTCGGCGCTAGCTGCACCGAGGGCGTGTGCCAAGCGCCGTAGTGCCCATTTTCAACGAGCCTTCGCTTCAAGGATGACTGCTGCGTTCTGGCGCGATCAGCTTGGATAGCGCGCCATCGCCCCGAGGTCGTGCACCGTTTTGCGACCGCTCCGTGTCAAGATGCGCTTGGCCGATGCGCTGCGCATGCCCGACGCGCAATAGACGACCACCACCTTGTCGCTGGGGACCTCGGCCAGGCGCTCGGCGAGGTCGCTGACGGGGATGTTCTTCGCCCCCGGGATGTGACCCGAGCCGAACTCCCCAGGGGTCCGCACATCGAGCAGAAAGGCGCCCTCGCTGACCAGGCGCTTGGCCTCGGCCGGGGCGATTTTTCCGCCGAAAAACATCATGTAAGCCAATACGCCAAGGAGCACGAGGCCCAGCAGATCCCAGGGAATTTCGGGCATGATCGAGGTCTACCCCAGGCGCGGCCGAAACGCACCCCCCTTCGATGTCCCCATGGCAGCACCCACCGCACCGTTTGCGCGCTCCGCTGGCTTGCGAACGGATGATCGAGCTTACGCGCGTCCGCCGCCACGTGTGGTAGCTTCGCGGCATCATGCAGCTGCCCCTCGCGGACCCGGACGAGGCCCAGGGAAAAGGGACCAACTTCAACGGCGCTCTGCGCAGCCTGGAACGGACCCGCGGCAAGGCCGTTCGCGAGCAAGTCGAGGCGGCCCTGCGTGGACCGGTGGGCGAGGCCGTGCGCAGCGGGCAGCTCTTGGCCGTGGGCTGGTACCCCGTGAGCTGGTATCTGGAGCTGCAGCGTACGATGCAGGAGGTGACGGGAGAGGGACCTAGCCTGACGAGGGAGCTCGCCGCCGTCGCGACGGCGGACGACTTTACCGCCCTCCACAAGCTCGTCATCCGCGCGTTGTCGGCGGAGACCGTCGCAAAGCACGCGCATCGCCTGCTGACCCTTTATTGGCGTGGTGGTACGATCGTGATCGCCAACGCGAGCAAGGATATGGTGCTGGCGCGCTTTTCGGGCTGGAACGGCTTCGGTGCCATCCTGTGGGAAGACATGGCCGGCAGCATCAGCGCGATCCTGTCGTTGGTCGGCGCAAGACCGCCGCGGGTGCGCATCGTTGCCGCGTCGCGCGACGGCCGAGACGCCGATATCGAGGCCCGCTTCGGCTGAGCGCCTGACGGTCGGCAGGTCAAGGGAAGGTCAGGGCGGAGAACGAGACGTGCGAGAGGCCGCTGTCGTTGACGGGGTAAGATAGGTAGAGGTTCTTGCCGCGCGTCGTCAGTCCGGTGTAGTCGCCGAGCCAGCGCGGATCGGCGCGAGACTGCACGAAGGTGAGAGGCTGGTAGAGCACTTGGGCGGGGAGAAACGAGCCATCCCCTTGGGGCGAGCGGGAGGTCACGAAGGCGGCCTTCGGGTCCTCGTCGAAATTCCCGGCAAAATAACTGATATCGAGGGCGCCCCCGGGCTCTAAGCCGAGCTGGGGCAAGAGGAAGAACGCGGCGATCGAGGGGTCCTGACCGTCCACCCAGAGGTCGAACGATTGACCCATGTCGGACGAGCGTGCCAGTCGAATGGTATGCAAGCGGGCGGTCTCTTCCGTGCGTCCTGCCGGCTGGTCGGTGAGACCGTAGGAGACCCAGACCTCCTTGCCGTTCGTCACGCAGTTGGGGTCGGTGAAGGCTACGTCGCCTTCCACCGAGACGATCTGCTCGTTTGCGGTAGGGAAGGTCAGCCCGTCGTCGTCGCTGGCGCTGAGCCGAATATCGGCCGAATTGCCGAGGGCGACGTAGGTCAGAAAGACCTTCTTGGCTCCGCCGGAAGCCGCCGTTGGCGCGCACAAGAATCCCAGATTGTAGAATTCGTTGAACTGGTTTTTCCCGATCACGGAGGTGCGGGTAAAGCTCTGGGCGCCATCGACGGAGCGCGCGACGATCATCTCGTAGCCTTCGCTGCCATAGCTGCCGTAAGAGACGAGCACCGTACCCTGGGCGGATACCGTGATCCATGGCTTGTCCACGATGGTCGACAGGTCGCTCGTGTCGTTGAGCACGATGGGCGGCGCGAACTGAGTCTCGCCTGGGATGGCGCGGGCCGCGTAGATCTGCATATCGAAGGGCGTGCCCGAGGGGTCGATGCGAAAGCCTACCCACGTCAGGTAGAGCGTGCCTGCTTCGTCCGCGGCGAGCACCGGGTCGCTGCCGTAGCGATCTTCCACCGGCGGGATGGAGGTCGGCTCGAAGAAGGTTTGTCCTCCGTCGGTGGAAAACGTGTAGGCGATGAAGGGCGTACCGTCGAAACCGACGCTGATCCACGCCGCGGCGATGAGCCCGGTGGAGGCCACGGCGACCGAGGTCTCGGCCTCGAACGCGGAGTCGTTGGCCAACGAAATGACGCCGCCCCCTTGACCCGAAGTCGTGCTGGTGGTGACCGAGGTGGCGGTCGTCGTGACCGAGGTCGTCACCGCCGTTGAAGTGGCGGTCGGGTCGCCCCCGACCCCGGCTCCACCCGCGCCGCCGCCGCCCTCGCCAGGAAAGAGCCGGTCGTAGCGTTCGACCAAGGAGGTCCGCGCCCCGCAGGCCGCGAAGAGCGGCAGCGAGAGCAATACGAAATAAGGTGAAATGCGTCGGCGAAGCATGTTCCGCTGCTCCTACACCGCATGGGCGAAGGAGACTAGTACGTCGATTCCGTTGAAGCGATGGGTGAGTACAAACAGCGTAGAATCGACGTACTAGAAATTCGCGGAGCGAATTTGGGTTTGGGCGAAGCCCAACGAGACCGAGCTAGTACCGCGATGGGCGGCGCAGCCGCCCGTGCGAAGCACCATCGTTTCGATGGAAGCGCGGTACTAGGCACCGCTGCGCGCGCGAGCCCAAACAACTATTGTGGAGCGAGCGAACCTTGTGTAGGTAGATACGCACCGAGGGCTCGAGGTCGATGAGCGACATTGAGCTCGTGTCGTTGGTGCTCACCAAGCGGAGCGTGGGGTGAGCGGCCGTGCAGCAGAGGTGAGAAGTCGTGCGGGCGAACGCGTCTTTCGATGGACAAGCTGCAGCTTTCGACGAGCGCGCGGGCATTCCTGAGCCGGCCCGGGGGGCGATCGCGGATGCCGTCCTGGCCTTGGGGCGCGTTGGGGTGGGCGACACGATTCTGGAATGCGGTGCGGGAACGGGGCAGGTAGGCGAGCATCTCTCTGCCCATCCCGGCATCAACTACATCGGGTTCGATCTGTCGGCGCCCATGTTGGAAGCTTTCCAGCGCCGTTTGCCGCCCGAGAGCGCCGCGCGCCTCGTCTGCGCGGATGGCGATGGACCGTGGCCAGCGGCCGATCGAAGCGTGCGTGTGGTGCTCGGCATCCGCACCTTCCATCTCATGCGCCTCGACCACGTGGTGCGCGAGGCGATGCGCGTGGCGGCGCCCGACGGCGCCGTGTTCGTGGCGGGGCGGACCCGTCGCAACCCTGACGGTGTGGCGACCCGCATGCGCCGCGCCGTTCGTCAAGCGGTGAAAGCAAGGGGCTATGCCCCGCGCGAGGGCGAGCAAAACACGTGGGCTCTCCTCGATGCCCTGGTCGAGCAGGGGGCCTCTCCCCTCGACGACGTGGTCGCGGCTCGTTGGCCGACCCGCGAGTCGCCCGCCCGCTCATTGGCGGCCTGGCGCGACAAGGAAGGTCTTGCCGGCGTCGGCCTCGACACCGACGAAAAGGCGGCGATCCTGGCCGACGTAGCGGCCTGGGCGAGCTCCACCTTTGGCGATCTTGACACGGAGCACCCCTCGGAAGAGCAGTTCATTCTCCACGCGGTTCGCATTTAGAGCCCCCCAGGAGCCCCCCACAAATGACCCATCCGGCCCTCGATGACGATCTGCTGACCGAGCTTGGAAAACGGCTCGTCAGCGACTCCCTGACCGACCAGCGGCTGATGTCCGCCACCGACGACAATCCGACCATCCGCATCCTGCCCGATGCCAACGTCGTCAAGATCGGCGGGCAGAGCTTCATCGACCGCGGCCGAAAGGCCGTTTGGCCGATCATCGACGAGATCGTCCAGAATCTACCCAAACACAAAATGATCATCGGCACCGGCGCGGGGACCCGCGCGCGCCACGCCTACAGCGTTGCCCTCGATCTCGGCCTACCCGTCGGCGTGATGAGCGTCCTCGGCACCTTTGTAAGCATGCAAAACGCGCGGATGATCCACTACTTGTTGGCCAAGCACGGCGTCCCGTTCATCGAGCCGGCCCAATTTCCCCAACTCCCACTTTACCTGGAAGAGCGGCGCGCGGCGATTTTCTTTGGCATGCCTCCGTATACGTTTTGGCAGCAAAATCCGGCCGTCGGCCGCATTCCTCCCCACCGCACCGACACCGGGGCCTACCTGGTCAGCGAGGTGTTCGGCACGCGCTCGATGATTTACGTCAAGGACGAAGAGGGCCTTTACACCGCCGATCCCAAGAAGGACAAGGGCGCGAAGTTCATCCCGAAGGCGTCGGTCGGCGAGCTGCTCGCCCTGAACCTGCAAGACGTGGTGGTCGAGCGCGCCGTCCTCGAGCTCATGGCGCAGGCCAAGAATCGCCGCGAAATCCGCGTGATCAACGGCCTTGTCGCTGGAAACCTGACACGCGTCCTGAACGGCGAGGACGTCGGCACCTTGATAACGGCGGACACCTGACAGGGGCGAGGAACCAACCCATGAGCCAGCAAGATTCCCCCGACGACGCACGTCACCACCTGCAGTCGATGCTCATGCGCGAGAGCCTCGTCGACCGCGATCTCCAGGCCCGCACCGATACGCCGGTCGTGCGCATGTTGCCGGACACCCATGTCATCAAGGTGGGCGGCCGCTCCATCATGGATGGAGGTCGGGCCACGGTCTACCCGGTGGTCGAAGCCCTGAGCGCGGCCCTCGCCACGAAGAAGCTCATCATCAGCACGGGCGGCGGCGCGCGCACCCGCCACGTGTTCTCCATTGGCCTCGATCTCGGCCTTCCCACCGGGGCCTTGGCGCAGTTCGCCATGGCCGACGCCCTCGGCACGGCCCACATGTTGGGCACGCTGCTGGCGCCCCTCGGCGTCGTCGCCATTCCACCCGAGATGTTCGGTCACCTCCTGCCCCTCTTCATCCGCAGCGCGCCCGGCGTGATTTTCTGCGGGTCACCGCCCTACTCGGTGTGGGAGCACCCGCCCGCGGTGGGGCGCATTCCTCCCCATCGCACCGACGCGGGGACCTTCCTCTTGGCCGAGTGCTTCGGCAGCAAGACGCTCACGCTGGTGAAAGACGTCGACGGTCTGTACACCGAAGATCCCCGCAAGAACCCGGGGGCGTCCTTCATCCGCGAGGTCGGGGCACGGGAGCTCTCGGCTCGCAACCTGACAACCTTGCCGTTCGACAGGGTGCTCCTCGACCTGCTCTTGACCGCGCGGCTGGTCAAGCGATTCCAGATCATCAACGGTCTGGTCGCTGGCCGCATCGAAGCTGCCCTCGCGGGGGAGCATGTCGGGACGATCGTCCACGCCGACGGATAGCGCGTTTCGGGCCCGTCTTTCGGGCGCGAGCGTGACCTACGGCGCCGAAGTGCGCGCGCTCGAAGGGCTCGATCTGACCGTCTCCCCCGGTGAGGTCGTGGCCCTCTGTGGGCCGAACGGCTCGGGGAAGTCGACGGCCCTGCGGGTTTTGGCCGGTGAAGTGACCCTCGCCGCCGGCGACCTGACCTGGGCGCCGGAGCTCGGCAAGGCAACGGAGCGCCGTGGCAAGGTTCGCCACGTGGGGCAGCACGCGGCCCTCGATCCGGAGGTCTCCGGGGAGCAAACGCTGCTGCTCTTCGGCGCGCTGTACGGTCTATCTACCCACGAAGCGCGGCACAGAATGCACGAGGTGGTCGAGCTCTTGGGGCTCGCGCCCCACCTGGGTCGACCGGTCGCGACCTACTCCGGCGGCTACCGTCAACGCCTGCATCTTGCCGTCGCCCTGCTCGACGAACCGACGCTGCTGTTGCTCGACGAGCCAACCACGGGGCTCGATGCGGCCTCGCGCGCCGTGGTGTGGAGCGCGATCCGGAAGTATCCTCGCGAGGGGCGCGCGGCGCTTGTGGCCACCCACGACCTCGTGGAGGTCGAGCGGCACGCCGACCGCGTGTTGCTCCTCGCGGGGGGGAAGGTCGTCGCGGAAGGCGCCCCCGCGGCGGTCTGCGAGGCGCACGCGCTGCAGCGCTTGGTGATCGAGCTGCCGGCGGGAGGGCAGGGCAAGGGCGTCCTCGATGCCCTTCGCAGACAGCCCGGCGTGCACGAGGTGCGGGGCCTGGCCGACCGCATCGTCGTCTACCACGACGGTGTCGCGGACGCGCTCCTCCACGAGGTATCTTCCCTCGATCTTCCCATCGCTACCTTCGTCGGCGAGCCTGCCGACCTGCGCTCGGCCTATTTTCGGCTCACCGGTGAGGGCGACAATACGCGCGACGAGGCTGGGAAGGTCGGCGCTGGTGGACGCGGTCCGGGAGGAGGTGGTGGACGCGGTCCGGGTGGAGGTGGCGGACGCGGTCCAGGTGGTGGACGCGGTCCGGGTGGTGGACGTGGTCCGGGTGGTGGACACCCATGAGGTCGCGGTGGCTCTCCGTCGCCCTCGCGGTCGCCCGCCGCACGTGGCAAAAGACGCTCAGCCGACCGGTGGGTCTTACCTTTTCGTTCGCGCAGCCGATGATGTGGCTGCTGTTCTTCGGCTTCTTGCTGCAGCGCTATCCCCTCGGTTCCTTACCTGGAAACGCGACTTACACGAGCTTTCTGCTGCCCGGTATTGCGGCCATGACCGCGCTCTTTGGGGCCTCGCAGTCGGGCGTGGCCTGGATACGCGACATCCAAACCGGCTTCCTCGAGCGCATGCTGCGCACACCCGCGTCCCGGGGGGCCATCCTGGTTGGCAAGGTCGGCGCCGACGTGGTCAGGCTGCTCGGACAGGCCGTCGTGGTCGTGCTCTTGGGGGTCGCGCTCGGCGCCGACGTGCGGCTCGTGCCGCTGCCGCTTTTCGCGGCGCTGCTCTCGCTTGCGCTCTTCGCGGCGGCCTTCTGCGCGCTGTCCTGCGTCATCGCCCTGCGCTCGCGCTCGCCCGAGACCATGGCGACCTTCGTGCACCTCGTGAACATGCCCATCTTCTTCACGAGCACGGCCCTCGTCCCCGCCAAGCAAATGCCGGCCTGGCTCCAGTCGGTGGCGGCCTTCAACCCCCTCAGCTTCGTCGTGGACGCGCTGCGCGGTGCCATGCTCGACGGCGAGATCGCGGTCTCTCCTCCATCCCTTGCGGCGTTGATTTTGTCGGCCCTTGTTCTGGGCGCGGTGTGCCTGCGCGAAATGCGCCGTCTCGGGGGGGCATAGTCAGGGGCGTGGGCGTCGTGCCGCCCAACGCATCCATGGACCCCGCTCACGCGTAGGCACCGCGCTGCGTCGGCCATGCCCCCGGCGTAGCCTCGCGAACGTCGTGCGATGGCGCTTGCGAGATGCCCAGCGATGCGGTCTGCTGGGCGGGGTAACCGAAATCCCAATCCCGTATCTTACGAGGACCAGAGGAGAACAATATGAGAAAAAATGCTTGGTTAACAGGGGGTTTAGCGCTTGCGCTGGGGTGCGTGAGCGCCACGGCTCTCGCCGCGGATCACCTCGATTCACCGGTGGCCACGGCCGACCCGGCAGCGGACATCACCGATCTTTACGCCTGGATCGACGGCGGAAAGGTCGTGCTCGTCATGGACGTGTTTCCCTTGGCCGACGAAACGTCCAAGTTTTCTGACAAAGTCCAGTACGTGTTTCACGTGGGCTCCAGCGCGGCCTTCCCCTTGGCGGGCACCAACACCGACGTCATCTGCACCTTCGACACCGAGCAGTTGGTGAGCTGCTGGGCCGGTGGCGACTACGTGACGGGCAACGCGGCGGGCGCTGCGGGCGTCACGAGCAAGAGTGGAAAGATGGAGGTATTCGCGGGAATTCGCGCGGATCCGTTCTACTTCAACCTCGACGGCTTCAACGACACGGTGACCACCGTGGAGGGCGCCGCGGGCGGCCTGACCTTCGATGCTGCCGGTTGTCCGGCGCTCGACGCAGCCACCTCGACGTTGCTCGTCGGCAAGCTCGCGGGCGACCCCGCCAACCCGGGTCAACCGGGCAAGGACTTTTTCGCCGGCCTGAATGTGCTTTCGCTGGTCGTCGTGCTCGATGCCTCCCTGGTCAACGGGGGCGGCAACGTCCTCAACGTCTGGGCTAGCACCAACCAAGGGGGGAACTGAGCCATGAAGCACACCACGATGTTCCTCGTGCTCGGGGTTGGCCTGAGCCTCGCGTTGATCAGCGGTTGCAGCGACGACGATAGCTCCAGCTCGACGTCCACCACCACCACCACCACCAGCACGGGCACGGGCGGCGGTGGCGACGGCGGCAGTGGCGGCGGCACCGGTGGCGGCGGCGGCGACGACACGCCGGCTCCCCCGGCCCTCGGCGCGCAGATCGAGCGCATGGGGCGCCCGGCCATCAACACCGCCCTCAACCACGTGTTCGACACCGACACGACGACCAAGGGCCAGGCCAAGGACGCCTACAACGGCGCGAGCGATCCGAGCACCTGGACGACGTTCGCTGGGGAGTTTGCCGCCAACCTGGCGATTTTGGACTCCCTCGACACCGTTTGTGGCAACCAGCCGCTGGCGGGCGCCAACGTCGATCCCACCCGCTACGCGACCCTCGCGGGCGCCCTCGCGGACGATCGTCTTTGGCTGAAGTCGCAGGCGACCACGTGCACCATCTACCTCGCCGTCGAGGCCGATGCTGCGCTCGGCGTCGTCAACGAGGATTGCGGCGGCCGCACCCTCGGCTACGACGTCATCGACCAGAGCTACTCGATCCTCGCGGCCGGTGATCTGACCGGCAGCGTGGGCGATGGCGTCGACGCTGACGCGGACACCACGGGGACGACGTTCCCGTACCTCGCCGCTCCCCACTGATGGGCTTTTGCCCCCGAACGGCCCTCCTCGCCGCGCTGCTGCTCACGGGCTGCAACGCGTGCGAGGGGCCCGCCGGACCCCCTGCCGCCCCCGCTCCGAGCGCAAGCTCGGTCGCGCCCAACCCGACCTCGATGGACGCGCATCGGTTCACCGACGGCACCATCGCCCTCAACAATCTGGACAGTCAGACCCGCACCGCGGCCAAGCTGGTTGAGGCGGGTAGGCTCAAGGACTTTGGTGGCAAGCTTGTCGAGCTGCTCCTGACGCGGGCGCAGTTTCGTGGGCGGATCGCCGACGACCGTGGCGCCCTGGAGGTCGCGGAGAAGCTCGTGGAGGTGTCGCCGAACGATCCCAAAGCGTACGCGCTGCGGGCGCGCGCCCGTTCGACCTTGCATCTCTTCCAAGACGCCCTGAGCGATCTGGACACCTCCGAAAAGCTCGGTCAACCCCCGGAGAAAAACCTCCCCACGCGGGCCTCCATCGCCGCGGGGCAGGGCGATCTCGAGCGTGCCTTGACGTTGTATCGCACCGTCAATCAGGAATCTCCCGCCGCCGGGTCGCTCGGCGCCGAGGCGTCGGTTCTCGCCAAGTTGGGGCGCTTCGAGGAGGCTTCGGCGCGGTTTCGCGAGGCCCACGCCGCGTACGGCGATAGCTCACCACTGACCCCCGCCTGGCTCCACTTCGAAGAAGGCACCGTCTGCGAGCGGCGCGGGGACAGGGCCTGTGCGACGGGGCATTTTCGCGCCGCGCTGGGGCTTCTGCCGACGTACGCGCACGCCGCGAGCCACCTTGCCACCTTGGTGCCTGCCGAAGAGGCCGTGGCATTCTTGACGCCGCTTTTGGCCACCAGCGACGACCCCGAGGTCGCGCAAATGCTGGGTGAGCGGCTGCTCGATCAAGGCAAGACCGACGAGGCCAACCAACACCTGACCGCGGCGCAGAAGGCCTACGATGCCCTGGTCGACGTCCACCCCGCGGCCTTCTCCGACCACGCCGGCTGGTTCTACCTGGACGTCAAGAAAGACGCCCCGAAGGCCCTGAGCCTGGCCAAGAAAAACCTCGCTGTACGCAGAGACGCGCGCGCCTACGAGCTGGCGCTGCTCGCCGCCATCGAGTCCAAGAGCACCGAGGACTTGTGCGCCATTCGCAAGGACGCCATGGCCTACCCTTACCTTTCTTCCATCGCCAAGAGCGCCGTCGAGCGCGCGGCAAGCTCCTGTCCGTAGCTGGGTTGGTTGGTCCGTAGCGAGGGCGCTACTCGCGGCAGGCGTCCCGCTCGTCGTCGGTGCGCGCCTGCTCCAGGCAGTAGCCCTCTTGGGTGATCTGGTAGTCGTCCTTCTTACCCCGTATGTAAATCTGGAGGGTCAGAAAGACGGAGAACGGCGCAGAAACGAGCACGTGGGGAGCCGCCTCAGGCAGGACCGCGCTGCGCTCGAAGTTCGAGACGTAGACGTATTGGGAGTCGTAGCTGGTTTGGTCGAGGAGGTTCGTGCCGTGCAGCGCGAGCTCCACGCCGCGGTAGCTCAGGCTGGCCTGACCGTCCACCGACAGCGCGTCGCCGCCGCTGCCACCGCCGGGCAGGGCGCGATCGACGGCCGCGCCCACCCCGAGCCCGAGCATGCCGCGCAGGGGACGATCGTCGATGCGATGCAAGGTGCCGCGCACGCTGGCGTCGTCGCGCAGCACGAAGGCGGGTGCGTAGGGAACCCGGTCACCTTCCCGGTAGCTTGCGTCGCCCTCCGTGAACTTGGCCTGCACGTAGGTGGCGCTCAAAGCGGCGCCGAAAATGCCTGTTTTGACGGCCACCGCGAGGGCCGCGCCCCGCCGTGACGAAGCGGGAGCGAGGAGCGTTTTTCGCGACGCGACGTCGAGCACACGGTCGTTGTCGAGCCACGACAGGAAGCCGGTCAGCGACGCCTGGTAGCTGTCGATCTCCTTGACACGAATCCCGAGCTCGGTGGCGCGGACCTTGGTGAAGGGCACGCGATCGCCCTCCTGAAGCTCGGAGGCGGAAGGGGAGCGGAAACCTTCCCCGTAGCTTGCCACGACGTGCGCTCCGCCGCCCACCGCGACGTCGATCAAACCCTTGTTTCCAAGGTGAAAACCCTGGGCAGTGCGCTCCAGGCCGGCGTCGTGGGCGTGGTCGTCGAGGGCGTAGGACAACGAGTCGAGGCGCGGTCCGCCGCGCACGACGACGCGCTTGATGGGGTAGAGCGCGACGTCGGCGTAGGCGCCGACGGTGGTGACGTCGACCGTCTGGTCGAGGGGTCGTTCGTTGATCGTGCCGTCTGGAAACAGCCGCGTGTCGGTCTGTTCGGTAGAGTCGACGCGGGCGGACATGCCAAGCTCGATGGCGTCGCGCGGCGAGGTCAGCTCGACACCGTGGCGGTAGAGCAAGGTCAGCCCCAGGGTCGCCGCGTCGTCCACCTGTTCGCTGTCGTCGCTGTTGACTGGAGGCAGGCCGGCCAGGGGATCGAGGACGTAGCCTGTCACGTTTTGATGGAAGGTCGTCTTGGTTTTTCCAGCAAATGCGCCGACGCCGAGCGTGCCTTCGCCGACCCGCCACAAGACGTCCGAGCCGATGAGGGCCTGGGAGGTGCGGTCGCGACCGAGCGGGCCGGGGGAGGAATAGGGGTCCCCGCCATGCTGCACGAAGTCGCGGCGCAACAGACCTGGAAAGTCGAAGCGCGCGGAGCCGATGGCCACCGTGGCATGGTAGAGCACGTCGGTCTGACCTCCGCCGAGCTGACCCACGAAGCTCGAACGCTCGCCGCCGCGCGTGCCGCCGGGGCCATCGACTGAGTCGGTGGCGAACGCGGCGAAGGTCTCGCTGAAGTCGTCGTCGTCGGGGGCGAAGGCCAGAAACAGCCGACGCGAGCCGAAGGAGCCCGCCCCGCCTTTGGCCCAAAACCCCGGCTTTTCTAGGCCCAAATTGAGCTTCACCGAGCCGGCTACTGCGAAGTCGCCCTGCTTGGGATCGAAGGGACCGTGGGCGATTTGTACGGAGCGGATGATCTCCGGCATGACGAGGCGCATGTCGGCGTAGCCGGGGGAGCGCAAATGGGAGATTTGGTTGATGGGGATGTTGCCGAGGTAGATCTCGACGTCTTGTCCCGAGGTGCCGTCGAAGCCCCGAAGCGAGAGGTGAGGTGCGCGGCCCGGAAGGCCCTTGTCGCTGACGAAGACGCCCGGCGCGACGTCGAGGACGTCAGCGCCCGTGGTGTGCGGGGCCGCAGACACGGTGCCGCGGTCGACGTCCCAATCCGACGCGCTGCGCGCGGGAGGTCGGGAGCGCACCATGACCTCGATGGGCTTGTCCGGGGGCGGGCAGGCGTCGATCTCGGCCTGGGTCTTCGCGACAGCCACGCAGTTGTCGTGCTCGTCGGCGTGGACAGAGCGAGCGAAGAGGAGGACGAACGTCGCGGCGAGGAGGGACGACGGGGCTCTCTGCATTGAGGGCGTTGGACCACGGAGCGCTGTCGATCTTGGGCGACCGCCGCCCCGCTCAGCCAGCGTTTGCGAGGTAGCGGGCCAACGAGCTGGCAATGGGCTGCCCGGTGTGAGCCTGGTAGTAGCTGTAGCCGGGCATGGGGTTGACCTCAAAGCACACATAGCTTCCATCAAGTTGGCGGCGGAGGTCAATACCGGCGAGGGGTAGGGCCAGGTGTTTTGCGAGGCGAACGCAGCGCTCTTTGACTTCGGTGGGAAGATCCACCGCGCACAGCTCCGCCGCAAGGCCGTCCCTTCGGGCATACCGGTAGTCCACGGCGGCGCTTTGGACCTCGGTGGCGAAGACCTCGTTGTCGACCACATGGACGCGGACGTCGGTGCCTTTCACGAGGGCCTGAAACTGCGTCGGAAGGTAGCTGAGGCGGTCGAGGGACGACGCGCGGCGCTCGTCGAGGCGCCGGACGATCGAACGGATGCCGCTCGTCGACTTGAAGATCACTTCGCCGTGGCGTGCCCAAAATTCCCGAGCCTCGGCGGGGTCGGACGTCACCAACGTCTCGGGGACCGCAAAGCCCGAGGCCGCAATGATCTGGGCCTGAAATGGCTTCGACCCGTTGGAGGCCATGGCACACGGGCGAGAGACGACGCGTGCGGTCGTCGCATCGAGCCACGAGGTCATGTCTTCGAGAAGCGCGACCGCGCGCTCCGAGGCGCGCGGATCGCCCTGCGGGACCGCAGCGAGCGGGCGGGCGTACACAGCGCGCACGTCGCACAGGCGCAGCGTTTGGTGAGAAACGACGAGCTCGCCATCGACGCCAGCGGCGTCCGTCCAGATGGCAAGATCTGTCTCGGACGTATTGCGCTGATCGACGAACGCATACGCGACGCCGATGGCGGATGTGGCTTCGATTGCCAGCCGGATGGCGTCGTCGTCGCGGTAGCCGAAGAAGAGGATCATGTCTGTTCTCCCGGAGCGGCTCGGGCCTTGCGGACGAGCATGGTCGCGGCGGCTTCCACGTCCGTCTGCTGGTCGAGAAGACCGAGCGGATCGACGGCAAAGACCCCCCACTGGCCATCTTTGTCGCAGGCGAAGGTAACCTCCAGGAAGTCACACCCGGTCACCCGGCTCAGCGCGCCCAGGCCCTCTTGATAGGGACCCTGCGATGCCTGACCCGCGACGACGAGCACGCGGCCTGCGGGGCGACCCTCGACGAGCCGCAGGGGGCGGCGGGCATCGTAGGGGGAGCCGCGCCACCGGGGCACGAGGCGCGCGGACGTGGCGACCTTGGATCTTGCCAAGGGGAGGCCGACCTCACGGGCTTTGGCGAGCCATTGAAGGCGGCTAAAGGTGGGTCCGCTGGGGCTCGTGCCGTCGACGCCATTCACGACGCGCGGTCCGAGCGAGCGCAGAAGGCTCACCCAAAGTGCCCGGAGCTCGGCCTCCGCGTAGTCCCGATCCGCCTTCGCCCAGCGGGCCGAGGCGGCGCTCGAGGTAAGGCAGCGCTCTCGGAACCACACGGCGGAAATCGCGCGATCGGAGAAGCTCTGACCTTGCCAAGTCAAGGTCGTGCGCGCCTCTCCGCTCGATCCCACCCGGTGCGACCACCGCACGTCGATCAGATCCTCGGCGCTCCACACCTGTACGGCAAGGTCAGGCGCCAGGGTCGCCGCGCGACGGGCGGCGGCCCTGACCCCTATTTCTTCCCGCGGTGCCACGATCAGGATCGTGGGGCGGGGGCTCATCGGCGCCGGGTAGGGGGAGCGTCCAGGTCGCGCTTTGCGTCGCGGTCGCCGCTCGCCATCCGGGCGTTCCGATCGTCGGCAACGCCCTGGGGCGCCGCTCCCACCAGGTCGGGTCGTAGCTCCGCCCCGATGAAGGGTTGGGGAGAGCCCTCCATGGTCGCGCCCGCCTGCGCGTAGACGAGGGCCTCCAATGCGGCCACGCGTGCTTCGAGCCCGCTCGGTTCCGCCCCCGCATAAGGTGTCAAGCCGCCGCCTTGAAAGTCCCAACCCTCGAAGTTGGTGTCACGGAGCTTGTTGTCTACCTCTTTGATGAACTTCTCGCGTTCCTTGAAGTCCTTGAACTCCTTGCGCAGCTCCTTGCCGTCTTTTGCGGCGTCTTTCCAGTGCTCCTTGAGCTCTTTGCGGAGCTCTTTTTGTTCTTTCAGCTCCTTCTGCTCCTTGGCAATCTCTTTTTGGTCCTTCAGGCCATCTTTGGCGTCTTTGACGTCTTTCGCCGCGTTCTTGCTGACGCAGTGGACGCGCAGCTGCGCGGTCATGGTCGGTCCCGAGGCGGAGATGTCGGTGACCGAGACACAGGTCTGCTGGCCCGCATACGACTTGGTGTTTGGCGTCGTTGTCCCGGTCAGAGCGAAGTTGCCTTTGGAGCCGGGATAGGGGTCCCCCGCGTCGCCGCGATTGGTGTTGTGCTCCAGGTCGAGCTGCCCATCCGATTCGAGCAGCGCCACCTTGTAGTGTGTCTCGTTGGTGTTGTTGGACTGGTTTTCGTCGATATGCCAGACGAGGAGACCGGCCCCGGGCAGCGCGGCGTCGAAGCCCGTTTTCTGCCGGTTCTCGACGAGGAAGTACTCGGGGCCTCCGCTGCCATCCTTCCACATGCGCAACACGTTGTGGCTCGACTTGACGTCAGGGATGCTGACCGGGCCATCGCTCGTGACGTTGGTGACGGACGCCCATCCTTGATTGATTTTGCACCAGGCGGACGGGTGCGCCGGGGTGTTGCCGCCAGCGTTCCAGCTACCACCCGCCATCAGGCACCAGTTGCCGATGCCCTCCGAGGTGTTGTCGGTGTCGTACAGGTCAGGGAAGCCGAACAGCAGATGGCCGAGCTCGTGCGCGCAGACCCCGAGGCGGGCGTCTTCGGGGACGGTGAGGTAGGCGTAGATCTTCGTGCCGTCTGCGGAGTACGGCGTCGCCAGCGTCGCCTTGTGAGACCAGATGTCGCCGGAGTTGCCCGTCTGTTCCGCGCCTTGCCCCGCGTGAACCACCACGAACGCGTCGACATAGCCGTTGCCGTCGTTGTCGTAGGGCGCGAAGTTGACGGCGGCGTTGGCGGCCTTGGCCGCGTCCAGCGCGAGCTGGGGCGAGCGAAACGCGCCGCCGCCGAGGCCGATGCCGGAGTTTCCGTTGGCGTACCAGGCGAGCGTGTGGGGCATGCGATAGGGGCCGACCACCGCGCCCGCCAAGGTCACGAGGCCATTCGAGACCTCGGTGTAATACTCCTTGACGCTGCCCGTGGCGAGGTTGCCAGTCGAGAAGAAGAGCTCGTCGAAGTGGGCAGACGTCGCCGTCATGGGTTTGTCCGAGAAATCGACGAGGATCACGACCACGCGGACGGTGCCGCGCAGCGGCGCGCGATCGGCGGCGGCGGCGCGCATGACCTCGGGGGAGACGCCGGGCGGAAAGTCCTCGGGCGGCAAGATCACCCCGTCGTCGAACCCCAAGCGCTTGGGGTTGGGCCGGACGGTCATCGCCGGGCCGCCGCCGTCTTTCGAGACATGTTCGATGGCTTCAGCCCACTTGGCCCGGAGCTCGGGGCTTGGCGCGACACAGCAGGTGTCGCTCCAATTGGCAACAACGCCTTTGGGTAGACGAAATGTTCGCATAAAAATTGTCCTTCTTTTGCCCAGCCCGAGCTTCCCCCGCCGAAAGCGACAGGGGGGACACGGGTTCCCTCACGAGTGAAGACACTCGGTTTGAACGTACGGATCCGCCGAGCCCTACATGACAATTTTTTTCGACGTGTCGCGCGTTCGCGTCGGGTGGCCGGCCGCGGCGTCAGGCGGCGGAGCCTTCGATACGCTCGTCCACGAGACCAGGAGAGGTCCGGAGCGATCGCGTCACGCTTGTTGCTCGCGCGCGCTGCCGGCAGCTCTTAGGGTGACCTGGTCCCAACGCTCCACCGCGCCCAGGTGAGCTCGGGACGAGGAGTGCCTATGTGCCCTGCATGTCTCGCGTCCTTCGGGATGCTCGTCGCCGCGGTGGCTTCGGCGGGCGGTCTGACCGCCGTCGTGGCCGCCAAGGTCCGTTCGAAGAAGGCGGAAGCCCAACCTCAAAGCAAAGGAGAAGATCATGGAACCGAAGATCGTATCGCATGACGCTTGGATCGCCGCTCGTAAGGAGCTGCTTACGCAGGAGAAGGAGCTCAGTCGACAACGGGACGCGGTGGCGGCCGCGCGGCGAGCCCTGCCCATGGAGCTTGTCGAGAAGGCCTATGCCTTCGAGGGACCCGACGGTAAGAAGACCTTGAGCGAGCTATTTTCAGGGAGACGTCAGCTCATCGTCTACCATTTCATGTTCGACCCGAGCTGGGAGGAGGGCTGCAAGAGCTGCTCGTTCATCGCCGAGAGCTTCGACGGCGCGATCTCGCACCTGGCTGCGCGCGACACCTCGTTCGTAGCAATTTCGCGGGCGCCGCTGGCCAAGATTCGGGCCTTCCAGGCGCGCATGGGTTGGAAGTTTCCATGGCTGTCGGCGGCGGAGTCGGACTTCAACTACGACTACCACGTGTCATTTCTCCCGGCCGACGTGGCTTCCGGGAGCTACGAGTACAACTACCGAAAGGGTCGGTTCCCGACCTCGGAGGCTCCCGGCCTGAGCGTGTTCTGCAAGGACGGTGAGGCCGTCTTCCACGCCTATTCGACCTACGCGCGGGGGCTCGACATCTTGATGACGACCTACAACTACCTCGACCTGACGCCCTTGGGCAGGAACGAAGTCGGCCTACCCTATGGCATGGCGTGGCTGCGCCACCACGACAAATACGACTAGCCCGTGCGCCCGGGCTCGGTGGGTGGCAAGGATCGCGAGCCGAGCCAGGCGAGGCGGAGGCATGCCTGGAGGCCGCCCAGGCGATTGGCCGTGACGGGCGGGGCCCGACGTGCGAAGGAGCCCTGGGTGGAGACGACAGTGGACGTTCCGAGCGAGCTACGTCGCAGCGCAGCTCGCAGCCTTGCCTCGGGGGACGTGCTGTCTACCCTGCGTCTCTTGGGCGCGTCTCAGGGGCCTCACGCCTGGGCTCTGCGCGGGATCGCGTACGCGCAGATGGGCGAGCTCAGCGAGGCCAAGGCTTCGCTGGGGCGCGCGGTTTCGGCCTTTGCCGCGCTGGGCGCCGCCGCGGAGCACGCTCGCGCGCTGACGGCGCTATCCGAGGTGTGCCTCGCCCTCCGCGAGCTTGGCGAGGCGCGAGCTGGGCTGAGCCAGGCGGCGGCGATCTTGACCAAGGTTGGGGACCACGCGAACGCCGCGTGGGCGCGCCTGGTGGCGGCTCGCGCCGCCCTCTTGGAAGGTCGCATCGACGAGGTGGAGCCCACGCTCGCCGCGGTGGAGCCCTTCGCGGGGGACGAATCGACGCTGCTCGGGGCGGTGCTCCTGTTGGCGCGGTCCGAGACAAACGCGCGCGCGGGCCGCGGTCGCGAGGCACGCCGCCTCGCCGAACAGGCGGTGACGGCGGCGCAGCGCGTGGGGCACCCGCGGCTGATCGAAGAGACCACGCGGTTTCTGCGAGCCCAGGACGCGGAGGTCGCGCGGGTCGTGCGGCGCGGCCAGGAGCTGGCCGTCAACCTTGCCAGCGTGGAGACGTTGTTGTCCGAGACAGAGGGTCGCATCGTGGTCGACTGTCTGCGTCGGCGGGTTAGCGATGGTGGCGTCGTGCGCGCCGATTTGGCGCGGCGCCCGGTGCTCTTCGCGATGATCGAGGCGCTGGCGCGGGCGCACCCGGAGCCTGTCACGAGCGTCGATCTCGCGCGGGCGGCCTTCGGGGCGCGGACCGTGAACGAGTCTCACCATCGGCGTCTGCGCGTGGAGATGGGGCGCTTGCGCGCGGCGACGGCGTCCATCGGCTTGATCAAGGCCCTTGGCAATGCTTACCGCTGGGAGCTTGGCGCGGAGGTGGAGGTGGCGATCTTGACACCGCTAACGCCGGGCGACGCCGGGGCGATCCGCGCGCTGTTGCTGGACGGGGCGGCCTGGAGCACGGCGTCCATCGCGGCGGCGGTCGGCAAGAGCCAGCGTACGGTGCAGCGGGCCCTCGCCGAGCTGACCTCGAGCCGAGAGGTGGAGGCCGTGGGCAGCGGTCCCGCGCGGCGCTACACACGGTCCCGCGAGGCCCTCGCCATCGCGTCGCAAATGTTACTGCTGGGGCTGTCGCTACCGGAGTAGACGTGGAGCCCCAAGGGAGACGCGAATGAAGGTTCAACGGGCTGAGATCGTGGCCGAACATCGGCTAAACGGCGTGGACTCCGTTCATGGGGTCACGTTCGATGGCAAGGCCTTGTGGTTCGCGCACGGCAGCCGCGGCGATTTGACCTCGATGGATCCCGCCAGCGGTCAGGTCCTCGGCCACCTTTCGGCGCCGGTGGACGCGGGCACGGCCTTCGATGGTCAGCACCTTTGGGTGGTGGGAGGCGAGAGGATCCGCCGCCTCGATCCGGCCACGGGCGCGATCCTCGGCGAGGTGCCCGACTTCGACGCGCGTCCTGTCAGCGGCCTGGCGTGGGCCGATGGGGCGCTGTACGCCGGCGTGTACCGTCAGAAAAAGATCCTGAAGATCGATCCGACGACAGGTAAGGTTCTGCGAACCTTGACATCCGACCGGCTCGTGACGGGGGTCACCTGGTGCGAAGGCGAGCTCTGGCATGGCGTGATGCGCGAAGAGGGGCCCGTGCCCTCGGAGCTACGGCGGGTGGACGCCGCGACGGGGGAGGTGCTCGCGCGGGTAGGGATGCCGGAGGAGGTGGCCGTGACGGGCGTGGAGGCGGATGACCAGGGCCGCCTGTGGTGCGGCGACGGCTCGCAGGGTCGGCTGCTGGCGGTGAAGAAACCGGGACGCGCAGCCTAGTCCGCAAACGACTGCGCTCGTTTGAGCCGGCACAGGTGCCGGCACGGTGTCGGCAGTGTCGGCGTCGGGGGCGAGCGCCCACCATGTGCATCCCCGACCTGGAGTATTGACGGGCGCGTTTTCGTCCGCGGGGGTGATCCACCTTACGGCCACGCGGGGGGAAGAACGCGGCAGTCG
>CAYLJT010000024.1:0-24183 GCA_964383995.1 uncultured Polyangiaceae bacterium | reverse complement strand
CGGGCCAGGCGTGGGTGGAGGCGCAGGCGACGTTGGAGCAGATGTTCCAACCGATCGAAGACCTCCTAGTGCAGGCGGTCGCTGCCAAGCCGAGGAGCCGCGTGCTCGACGTGGGCTGCGGCACGGGGAGCACCACGCTCGCCGTGGCGAGGCGTCTCGGACAGCAAGGTGAATGTGTGGGCATCGACATTTCGGAGCCCATGCTGGGCGTGGCGCGCAGCCGCGCCGAGCAAGACAGCGCACGAACAAGCTTCATTTGCGCCGACGCCGAGCTGTACGACTTCGCAGACGCCGACTTCGACATGGTCATTTCGCGCTTCGGCGTCATGTTCTTTGCGGATCCGGTGCGGGCCTTCGCCAACCTGCGTCGCGCAGGCAAGGACGACGCGGAGCTGTGCTGTGTGGTGTGGCGCAGCCCGGCCGACAACCCCTTCATGACGACGGCGGAGCGCGCGGCGGCGAGCCTGTTGCCCAACGTGCCAGCGCGCGAGCCCGATGCCCCCGGGCAGTTCGGTCTGGCCGATGCGAACCGCACCCGCCGCATCGTCGAGCAGGCCGGTTGGCTAGACGTCGATATCCAGCCGCTGGACATCGGGTGCGCGTTTCCGAAGGGCGATCTGGTGCGCTACGCGACCAAGCTGGGTCCGCTCGGTCGCGCGCTGGCGGGCGTCGACGAAGGCATGAAGGCGCGGGTGTTGAAGGCCGTTTTGCCTGCGCTGGAGGCCTACGTTCAGGGAGACTTCGTGCGCTTCGTGGCGGGCTGTTGGCAGGTCCGCGCGCGGGCGGGAGGCTAGGCTCGGCGTCGGAGGGAAGAGCCCGTCAGGCTTTGACCAACCACCTACTCCACGCCCGGTCGGACGGTCACCACCGTCGACTGCAGCAACCTGCGCAGGAAGGTGTCCGCGATGTCGATGGCCGACTCTTCGTCGAGCTTGACGCCGTCGAGCGACGTCTTCGGGTTGCGCGTCAGCGTGATCGTCGCAGAGGACCATGCCTCGCCGTCCGCGGGCAGGGTTACGCCCGGCGCCAGGTAGATGTCGGCCAACGTGCCCTGCGAGAGCGAGAGGCTCGCCTCCAAGGGGAGGTCTTCCTGACCTCCAGGCCCTCGGAATGTCCCGGACAAATGCACGCTCTCACCCAACATCCAAGTGCCGTCCTTGCACGCCTCGGCCACGGGCATCGACAGGAGGTGGACGCCGCAATAGCTGCCGCCGGACGCGTTGCTCGCGCCGAACACCTGCGTTTCCGCGGCGGTGACGGACTCGACCAGGGTAGACGAGAGCGCCGATGCGTCGTGGTCGTAGCTGTGATCGGCGTAGGCGTTGCGTGGCGAAAGAAACGCCTTTGCGCGGTGCCAGGCGCTTTCTTCCGCTGTGCATGGCACCGCCTCCACACCCACCAACGCGAGGTGCGCCGCCGCCAACGTCACGCGGTAGCCGAGGTCGGTGGTCCACATCAGGGCGCCCGTCGAGGTCACGTCCACGTCGGACAGATCCCACGCCAGCACCCACTTGAGATCGGCCCGCGCCTTTAGGGGCGCGGAGGTCGGCGCCCCCTCGCCGACGCCCAACGCGCGCACCACGGGGACGTCGGTCTTCCCTTGACCCGCGTCCCACGACACGCTGTCGCCAGACCCGCTGTCGCAACAGCTCGCGCTTGCCACGGCGACGAGCGCTGACAGGGTGAGCGACGTCCCGAACCGCAACAAGGTGCCGTGTTTCACGGGCAATCCGCCGCGCAGTTCTGGGCAGTCTCGGGCCCATCACAAACGCCGTCGCCGCAGCACATCATGGTCTGCCCGGGCTGACAGCCCGGCAGCATGCCGCCGCCACCGCCACCTTGACCCATCATGCCACCACCGCCCGGGGCCGCTTGGGGCTCGTATTTGTAGCAGGCAGGCAAGAAGGGGAAGCTCAGCGTGGCATGGTAAGAATAGCCGTCGGGCCCTTCGAACCCGTTGCAGCGGTCGAGGTAGACAAAGTCCGCGCCGCTGGTGTCGGCCGCGCTGCGGTCCATGTATTGACTGGTACACCACGAATAGTCCATCAGCACGCAGCGCTTGTCCGCCGTGGTTCCATAGGGGCTCGCCGCGTCATCGAAGACGGCGTAGGTGCATTGGAAGTCGCAGTTGGCCCCGCTGCAACAGTCGTCGTCGGAGGCGCAGGTCTTCCCTTCCACGCCCAGGGCTTGGGCTTCGTTCGGGCTGTTTCCCCAGGCCGCGAGGCCCTCGTACACGTACGAGCTGCGGGCCCTGCGCACGTCGCTGCACGAGCCGTCGGCGGCGCGCGCCACGCACACGCAGGTGCCTTTGATGGGCACGCCGTCCAGGCCAAAGCCCACGATACCAGACTCTTCTGTACAGGGGCTGTCGAGGCCCGCCTGAAAGTCCCACAGGCTCATGCCCTCGGCGCCGGAGCGCGCGGGCTTGCCGCTTCCGTCGCGCTCAAAGCAGGCGTCGCTCACGCCGTGGTAGTGCATCGACATCGCCGTGTGTCCGCCACACAAATCGAGGGCCGCGCCCTGATTCAGGTTTGCCGGAATGTAAGGTTCGGCAGCCGTGTCGGGCATGTAGAAGATGGGGTTCCCGTACGGGTCGGGCATACCGCCTTCGTTGGGCCCGTAGATGGGCGAGCCCGCGATCACGAAGCCCGTCACGCCGAGACACTCGATCTTGTGGTAGTAGGTTTTCCCGGCGCCGTTGCCCTCGACCAGATAGTCGTTGCCCTGCCCCGCGTTGCAATAGCCACCGGGCTCGCTCTGGGTGCCCTGGTTGGGATTGGCAAGGTATTGCGTGTAGGCCGCCGAACAGCCCTTGATGTTCGCGACGTCGTCGGCCTGGACGTTGTTGCCGATGGGCACGGGCGCCATCGGGATGCGGTACACCGTGGGGCTCTCCACGAGGGCGTTGGGGGTTGTCTGGACGAAGTCGTAATGTGGGAGGGCGTTCGTGGCGACGTACACGTAGCTGCCATCGCACTTCGCCGCGATGCAAGGTGTCATGGTCTTGCCGTCGTTGTCGATGGTAAGGCCGTCCAGGTTCATGAGCGCCGAGACGATGGGCTGGGCCGCGGCCACCGCGTCGCACGCGCCGAGCGCGCCCGCGTCGGGGTACTGCTCGGTGATGCCGGTGAAATAGGCCTCGCACGCGTTGGGCGCGGAGCCCCCCGTGCCCGAGCCCCCCGTGCCTGATGTCGCGCTGCTGCTTTCCCCGCCCGCTCCCCCCGCACCGGTCGAACTGGCCGAGGTCGTCGCTGAGCTCGTCGCGGTTTCCGTGCTGTCGCCGCAGGCGATCGGAAGCGCCAGCAACACCAGGGGGAGGGCCGCGGGGCCCAAAACAGCGCGAAACGTCGTACTCGTCGACATGATGGCTCCTTGGACTCGCCGACCTGGCGCGTCCGTGGAGCTATGGCCGCCCCGCTCGAATCCGATCAACAATTCGAGGGGCGCGCGGCACTACGGCAACATGCCGAGCAGCAGACCCTCGAGATCTTCAGGCACGATGCCGGTTTCGGCCCACAAGACCTTGCCGTCGTGGTCGACGACGACGTTGAGCGGTGCCGCCGCGGCGTCGAAATAAGCAAGGGTGTTGCCGGGCGGGTCGATGTAAACGGGAATGGTGAGCGAAAATTGCTCGACCCAGGTGTCGCAAAACAGGGTGGTCGCGGGGCTGCTCTGACCGTCTTCGAACAGCACCTGGACAATCCCGATACCCTGCCCAGCCAGGGCCTGCGCCGCCGCTTCAAGCTGGGGTGTCTCGGTCTTGCAGGGCTCACACCAGCCAGCACCGATGGAAATGAGCGTGATCTTGTTGCGGCAGCGGATCTGGTCGATGGTCTCCTTCGTGCCGTCGCACAGCGTCAGCTTGATGTCGGGGAAGGACTCGGACGCACCCGGATCCGTGCCGAAGGGCTCGGCCGCGGGCAGGCAAGGCCCGAGGTCCTGACCTCCCGTCCCCGACGACGCCGACGAAGAGCTTCCGCCCCCGGAGCCGCTCGCTGCCGACGAGGATGACGAAGAGCCCGACGACTCCGACGAGTCGTCCCCGCAGGCGCCGACCAACACGAGGGCCGCGACGAGCGCGACCGCGGACACGCCGCCGAACTTCATAGCTCCGCCACCACCGCCGCGATCAGCGTGTCCGCGTCGTACTCACGGAACACGTGCTGAATGATGCCGTTTCTGTCGACGACGATGTCGAGGGGGAACGGGCTGATGCTCACGCTCGTCTCCCAGTCGGTGACGCTCACCGGGTCTTGCACCACGGGGAAGGTAACCTGGGTCTGGTCGATGAAGGCCTGAATCATGGCCTGGGTCTCGCCGCCGAGACCGCCCGAGTTGATGCCGACGACGACCACACCTTGGTCTTTGTAGGCTTGGTAGATCTTCTTCTCTATGTCTGGAAACTCCAGAGCGCAAACGGGTCAGAAGGTGGCAAAGTAACTTAATAAAATTACTTTGCCCTGGAGGCCTTGGGTGTCGATGGTTTGGCCCGTTTGCAGGTCGACCCAGGTGTAGGCGGGCAGGGCATCGCCGACGCCGAGCCCCGCGACGTTGCCCTGGCAAGGCACGTTCACCGTCGACTCGTCCGGATCGTTGGTCGTGAAGACGAGCGCGGCGGAAGCCTCGCCGTCGACGGTCGGTCGAAAGCGGATCTCGACGTAGTCCTTTTCGCCGGGCGCCAGCGTCAGGGTGGTGGTTATCGGGACAAAGACGCTGTCCCCCACGATGTTGCTGATCACGAGCGGCGCGTCGCCCTCGTTCTGGACGATGAGGCTGACCGCTGCCTCACCGCCCGCGGGCGTGTCGGGGAAGGTCAGGATGGGCGCGCCCAAGGCGAGATCGGGCGCGGACTGCCCGGGGACCAGCTCGTAGTCATAGATCATCGTCCATTCGCCGATGTAACAACGGAGACCCAGCGCGTCGATGCCGATGACCCGCGAGAAGGTGCCAGGAATACCCGCCGGCAAGGTCTCCACGGCGACAAGCTTCATGGTCTTCGGGTCGGACACATCGAGCACCCGCACGTCGTTCCAGTCCGAGACAAAGACATACCCGTCGACCGCGGCGACATCGAGGCTGGTACCAGGGGTGTCGAAGCTAGAGATGAGCGACGGTGAGGTCGGATCGGAGAGGTCGAAGGCCAACACACCGTCCGTCGCCGCCGCGGCGTACAGCACGCCGTCGGGCCCCAAGGAGAGCCGCTTCAAAGAGGCGTTGGTGGGTGAGATGCCGAGGAACGTCGGGCTCGGCGTCGCCAGGTCGACCACGCCGACCCCCGCGTCGTCGGCGATGTACAGCTTGTCGCCGGCCAAGGCGACATCGAGCGCGTTGATGAATCCAGGAAAGAGCGACGACTGTAGAAAGCCGTTCTGCGGAGTAATCTGGAAAATGCTGACTCCGGCGTCGCGCATGGCCACCGCGATACGCGTGTCGTCCAAAAATACGCCACCTTCCGGGCTCGACGTCCCCGTCGTCATGGACCCGAGATAGGCGGGCACCTCGGGGTCGGTGGCAATGTCGTAGAGGGCGATGACGCCGACAGGCGCGGTCTCCGAACCGCCGCGCGACGTCGCGACGAGAACGGAGTCGCTGGCGAACAAGTGCTCGCAGCGGTTTCCGCCGGGCACGCTGGTGTTGCCCGTGATGCGCATGGTGGTCGCGTCGAGCTCCACCAGGCCACCCGCCGCACCGCACGCGAACACATGGCCGTCGTGAATGATGACGTCGAGGATCTCGGCCGGAGGATTGGCCCAAGGCAGGGTGGCCCCGTTCTTACCCGTGGCATGGGCCTGTTCGAAGAAGTTGTCGGCGTAAGTGACGCTGCCCCCGCTGCCGCCCGAGGCGCTTGTGCTGCTCGTGCCGCCAGCCCCTCCCACGCCCGACGTTGACGACACGGTGTCGGATGCGCCGCCGGATGCGGCCGACTCCGCCGGATCCGAGTCCCCGGAGCACGCTAGAAGAAGGAGCGCGCCGGCGACGGGCGCGGCCAAGCGAAGAGTGAGCATCGCGGCAACCCTAGGACCTTTTCGTCCCGTTGTCACGACGCAATCGCGACTCCGCCGTGCTGGCTCTCCGGGATAACGATCCAGCGCGCAAACGTTGTAGGATGGTTCCAAGCCGTGCGCGCACGCACCGGCGGCAGGATTTTTGATGGACAGATGTGGGCATATTTTTCCGCTCCTTGCGCACGCCGCTTGGATCGCCCTCCTCTTGGGATGCGATGGGGGGGGACCGCCTGCCGCTATCGACGCGAGCCCCGCCGGCCCAACCTTCCCGTTGCGATTTCCTCTGCGCAGGAAGATCACGCCCGAGCTGAACGGCCTTCGGTGGCGGCCCAAGGCCGCGAGGGCTCCACGATCGCGCGGCTGAACGACGGCCGTGCCCTCGTCGTCGCCGACGAAGACCATCAGACGTTGCATTGGCCACCACGGGCGGCGCGCCCTCGGACATTGCCCCCTCCCCCGACGCACACACGAGTGCACCGACGTGCTGTTCTCCCTGGACGAGAACGGTTTCGACGACGCCTTCGTGGCTCCTGTCCGAGACAAAGCGGGCCAGGTCTTGAAACACGCCTGCCTGGAAGGTGAGTGCACCTGCGGCGAGGCCCTGCGCTACCTCCCCGCCGACGATCCGGATCGCCTTGCCATGGCGCAGGCTGGCTGTGCCGATGGGGAAGCGGAGGGTTGCTACGCCCTCGGGACCATCTTCGAAGAGGGCAAGCTCCTGCCCAAGGACGAGGCGCGTGCGCGGGAACTTTACGAGCTTGCCTGCCGAGACAAAGTGCCCGTCGCCCAATGGTCAGGCGGACCCAAAATGGGAGACTATTCGCCCCGCGCCTGCATGCGCATGGCCCGCTATTTCGAGGCCGGTGAGATGCCCCCGAAGGATCCGGAGCGGGCCCGCTTCTATGCCGAGATCGCCTGTTCTGCGCCGGGCTTCATGCGCGACCACGCGCCGTGTGTTCAGCTTGCCCTCTACTACGCCACGAGCAAGCGGGTGACGGGACGAAACGGCGAGGACGCCGAGCGGTATTTCTTTGGCCCCGGCTCGACGCCGGTTTATGGAAAAGAGTGCAAAAGGCCGAGCGTCCAGGCGCTGTGCGCCGAGCACGAAAAGACGATCTTGTTGGCCCACGAATGACACCGGAGAAGGCCCCATGATGCGAAGCTCCCTTGTCTCGCTCCTTGGCATGCTCGCGCTCGTCGGTTGCTCATCGGCCGAAACCGTCCCCGGCACAGGCGGTGGTCAGGGCGGCGCAGGCAGCAGCAGCGATGCGTCGAGCTCGACGACCATCTCCACAACCAGCAGTGGAAGCTCCACGGGCAGCAGCAGCGGCCCCAAAGACAGGCTCTTCGTGGGCACGGGCGAATATTCGGCGACTCCCGACTGGCATGGTGTGCTGCGCTTCGAGGACGCGCTGGCGGGTGCCGACCCGATGACGCCCGACGCCACCATCCCCATGAAGCAGACGACGGACGCCGCGGGCACGAAGCTCTTGTTCGAGCACAGCTTCTTCGTCCACGAGGGGCGCGACGAGATGTATGTCTCCACGTTGTTCACCAACAGCGCGAACAAGGAGTGCATGCCTTGCGACCCGATGGATCCCAGCCAACCGGGCTCCATCGCGGTGCTCACCAACATCAGCACGATCGACGGCCCGCAAACGGTCTCTCGCCACATCTTCGGCGGCGACGATCCGGCCAGCGACAAAACCGGCCTCGTCCAGCCCCACGGCGTTTGGGTCGACGTGAGCCACGACGAGCTGTACGTGGCCAACACCTTTGGCAAGAACATCCTGGTCTTCGCCGACGCCGCCCACGTCGACGGCAACACACCTCCCAGCCGAACCATCTTCAACCCTGGTCTCGGTACACCCGTGTTCGTGTTCGTCGATGAGGTCAACGACTGGCTGTTCGTCGCCAGCATGCCGAGCCCGCCCGAGGCGCCCGAGCCGCAGATCGCCATCTTCCGTGACGCCTCGCAGCTCAACGGCAACATCGGACCCCACCTTCGGCTTTACGGCCCCAGCACACGCATCGGCGCCGGCAACAACCAGACAACGCACAACGTCTGGTATGACCGAGACAAACAGCTTTTGTTCGTGGGTCACCACACGAACGAAATCTTGATTTTCGACATGAAAGACGTCGACTTTCAGGCGCCACCGCCGGTCCACCTCGATCTTACCCCGCGCGTGATCGACGTGTCCACGAGCGACGCCGACATCGGTCAATGGAGCGTGTACGGTTTGTTCTACGTGCCGGAGGTCGACCGCCTCTACGTCTCCACGGGGTTTGCCATGGGCGGTCCACAGCCGGGCACGCCCCCCAACGCAGTGCTTGTGTTCGACGGTGTGTCGAGCCCCGCCGTGGTGGGTAGGGCGGCGCCTACCCACCGTGTCCACTGGACGAACGGCGACACCTACTTTCCTCCCCAACCGCTCTGGGTGACCCGGCACTGAAGGTCGCGCCGGGGGTTTACACGATGTGCAATCCACGCAAGTTGCGCAAACCAGCGCCCGCGGGTTGACGAGCCATTCTCCGTGTTTTCGGCTCAATCCCGCGTTCCCTAGCCTTGGCCCACGGCGTGCTCGGGGACCCGCATGCCTCACCGTTGCTCGTGGTCCATGCTGGCCGCCACCTTCCCTGCCCTGCTCCTCTCCGCCTGCATCGCCGGGGGCGCCGTGGAGCCCGGGGAGGACGTGGACGACGACGGCGCGGGGGGTAGCTTTTCGTCGGGGTCGAGCGGCGCCGGACACCCGACCACCTCCACGGCGACCGGCAGCGGTGGCGCCCCTGACCATAGCACGTCGAGCTCCAGCGGCAGTGGCGACAGCGCTTCGTCTTCCGTATCCTCAGGGACCGGACCTTCGTCCAGTGCCAGCAGTGGAGGCGGCGACGAGACCTGCCTCGGCGGCCCCCAACCGGCCGATCCTTCTTGCTATTGGGAGCCCATTTGTCCCGACGCCGACCTCGGCGATGTCAAGGCGAGCTACAGCGGCGGGGCCTGGCTGTCGTCGTCGTTGACCGCCCTCGACCGGCGCTACCCGGGTGGTGGTTGCCTGCTTGGCATGTACGGTCAAGAGCTGTCTCCCTACGCCGACACCTGGTCCTTCGAGGCCCTGTCCGAGTCCATGATGACTGTCTTGCACGAGGGCACCCATGGCTACGACTACGAGCACGCCATCTACCCATCCTACTTTTCGCTCTACCAAAACTGCGACGTGACCCTCAAGATCCCCTGGCTCGACGGCTTCCCACGGAGCGAGATCCTGGCCGAGGTCCAGGGCTCGGGCACCCAGCTCTACGACGGCACCTACCTGACCGGTGTGCAGGGGACCTACGGCTTCGCCGAGCTGCTCGACGAGTGGAACTGCTACATCAACGGCATGGCCGGCATCGGTATCCTGGGCGACTGGGTCGATGTCTACGGCATCAGCGGCACCGATGGCGCCCTGGCCTTCGCCTATTACACCGAGCTTTACCTGCGCGTGGCGCGCACCCAATACCCCTCGACCTACGCCACGATTACGGGCGATCCCGAGATCGTCGAGGCGCTGCGCACGTTGTGGAACCGCATGCACTTCTTCTACGAAGTGGCGGCAAACTACGCATACCTGTCCATCGAGGCGGACACCATCGAGAGCGAGCTTTATGCGCCGGAAAACCTGGCCGAGCTGGAGATGGTGTTGGGCTCGCCGGTGGGCGCGTCTTCTTGCAACTGAGACGTCGGCCCGGGCCAAGGCACCATCATCACCGACACCTGGGCTCCAGCTTCGGTGACCGAGACATCGACCGCCCTGGCTACCACCCAACGTTGGCCTCGGGGGACGCGCCCGACCAGCAAGGACAACATCGCCTCGGCATGACCAGGGTCGCCGCCCAGCTCGACAAACGTGCTGCGAATCGCGGTGCGCTTGGCGTCGTCGTCGGGCCGCCGGGCCCACAGTGAGCTACCCATGCGCAGGCCGGGCGAGCTTGCGGCGTCGAGCGCTGTCCAGATCAACCAGGGTTGCTGTCGAGGTGAGAGCGGTCCTCCCAAGAGGGCTCGCAGGATGGGCTCGATGGTAGAAAAAGGAGCCTCCGGTCGCCAACGCCTTACCGCCGCAGCGGGGTCGCGCTCGCGAAACAGGCGCCAACCGAGGAGCACGCGGAGCGGGCCTTCCGCCGGCGCGTCTATACGCGCAAGCCAGGGTTCCCCCACTTCGAGCAGTGTCAGGACGCGTGCCAGGTTCTCTCTACCCACCTCGTCCAGCAAGGGCGAAAGACGGAGCGCGGCTGCCCGCGGCGACTCGGCGCGCACGTCGACGTAGGCCGACCAGGTGGTCGCTGACGTGCGGAGCAGCCAGGTCCCGAGGGGTCCCTTGCCAGCGTCGGAGAAGGCCCCGATCTGGTCAAGCGCCTTCGGCAGCGGGTCGAGCAGGCCCACCGCCTCGCGCAAGACCCCCGCGCTGCCCACGGGGACGGCGTACGAAAGGCGCGTGCCGGATCCGGTATCCACGCGCAGTTGCAAGGTGGTCCCGGCCTCCACGCAGGAGCGCCCGCGGCTCGCGCTCATCCAGCCGCACGCCTCGTCCGCCAGGGCCCGCGCGCCGCGCCCTTCCCCCGCGAGCAAAGCCGCCAGGTACAGGGTCTCGCGCAGGCTGTCCATGATGGCAAGGTGTCAGGCGAAGAAGGGCAGCACCAACTTGGTTCGGTTGGACGTCGCCCAGTCGAGCTCTTCTTGACCGGTAGCCCGGAAGGCGGTCACCTTGTAGCGGTATTCGGTTTTCTTGCGGTCTTGGATCGGGATGGCCCACACGAACGAGCCCGAGTGTCCCGGCCGGATCAGCTCGGATTTGCTCCATGCCACGTTGTTGTCGGCGTCTTCGTACTCCAGGTCGACCTGCAGCGCGAGCACACTGCCGGACGGCATGGTTTGCAGCGTCACGACCTCCACGTTGCGGACCTCGACGGCCGAGACCCCCACCACGAGCGTGCCTTCGGCGCCTTCCAACCAGTCCGAGACAACGACACCGCCGGACTGCTCGAAAACCGTCTTTTGGTAGGTGTACGTGCGCTTCGTGGCGTCTTCCAGGCGCACCGCGAAGTCGGCGGTGTCGGCGCTGGCTTGCAAGGTGAACGCTTCTTCCACCACGCGACCCTCCGCGGCGTAGCGCATGGTGACCACGATCTTCTTGTAGAGCCCCTGGGGGTCGGCGAACACCAGCTTGACGCGCAGGGTGTTCTCCCGCGGCTCGTCCACCACCACGAGCTGCTCTTGCACACCGTAGGTGCGCTCGGCAAGGTCGATGCGCGCGCCGTCTTTGTAGAACAGGGTGCCCGACACGGCGTAGTGGGGTGTTTCCATATCCGCCGGCGGCCGCAGCACGAGCGACGCGTTCTGCGCGCCCTCGGTGAGCACGTAGGTTTGACGGAAGGGTCCGGAGGAGACATTGACATGGACCTCCTGGACAACGTCGAACTTCAGCACGCCCGCCGACACGCGAATCGGGTGCACAGGTGTGACGTCGCGCGGGTGGATCACCAGGTTTCGCGCAAAAGACCGCAAGATCCAGCCCTCCGCGTCGGCCCCCGGAACGCCCACGCTGGTCACCTCGCCGCTCTGGTCGCCCAGGGCGCGGCTCGTGGCGTAGTGCACGGTGACGCGGTAGTCGTAGTGCAGCACGAGGGGCGCCCCTTCGGCGTTGCCGCGGTCACGCAACATGAAGGTCTCGAAGCTGCCCGTGGCGTTGTCTTTGGTCAGGAGCATCTCCCCATGCATGGCGTGGCTGCCATCGACCCGCGGACCGTAGCGGAGCTCCACGCGGATCGCGGTGATGCCGTCGGCGTCCCACTCGGCGGTGGTGGAGCTGGTGATGGCAAGACGTTGGAAGAAGTCGTCGCGTAGGTCGACCTCCACGATGTAGCGCTTCGCCTCGCTCTCATCGACCTCCAGGGCGAGCTGACCGACGGGGCTGATGTGGCGAACGATGGCCCGTTCGGTGCGCAGGTCGTATTCCGCGGTTTGCTGCTCTTCTTGCGAGAGCATCTGGAGATCGACCTCCACGGCCACCTGGAGCTGACTTCCGGAATCTTGACTTGGACCCGTGGGCCCCGTCGCCGCGGTGGCGCCCGTTGCGCCGGTGGCTCCCGTGGCCCCGGTCGACGCGGTGGATCCCGTAGCCCCGGTCGACGCCGTGGATCCGGTGGCTCCGGTCGACGCTGTAGCGCCCGTCGCTGCCGTGGCGCCGGTCGACGCAGTAGCGCCCGTGGCCGCCGTGGCTCCCGTTGCTCCCGCGCCCGGCCCCGTAGGACCGGTGGCTCCCGTAGCTCCCGTCGCCCCCGTGGCGCCGGTCGACCCGGTTGATCCGGTCGATCCGGTCGCTGCTGTCGAGCCGGTGGATCCCGTGGATCCCGTGGAACCCGTGGAGCCGGTCGACGCCGTCGAACCTGTGGATCCCGTGCTCCCCGTTCCTCCGGTAGGCCCTGTCGTCGACGTCGTCGGTGCGGTGGTGGTGCTGTTGTTGGAGAAGTTTCCAGCCAAGTTGGCAAGACTGGAAGGCGGCGCCAGGGTGGGCCGGAACCAGCGGCTCATCAGGCCTTCGATGATTTGATTGACGGTGTCGAGGCTCGGGTTCGACTGCCCGGTTTGACCCGGCTGAAACTCGGAGATCAGGACATCGATGGCCTTTTCTTCCTTCAGCTTCTCGATGGCAAGACCGAACTGCGCCCGAGCCATGAACGCCTTGCCGGCGGATACGCTGGCCCCGGCCCGCAACCGCAGTGAGTCGTAGGTGCGCTTGTAGTCGATCTTGACATGGATGGCGTAGGCGGGAAGAACCGTCTGGTAAGAAAGGTCGTATTGCGCCAGGGCCATGACCAGCCCACCGCGCTCGATCACCCGACGCATCAAGGTGGCGCCGGCCTGGTCGAGCACGATGTTGAAAGCCGCGCGCTGCGTGCCATAAAGGCTTGGTTTGGCGGAGCCCAGGATGTTGCGCACAAAGGCCGAGACACGGGCACCCTCTTCGCCGCCGCTCGTGCGCGAGAGCAAGGTCAGCGAGACGGTGCCGTCGACGAAGGGAGCCGGCGCCAAATCTGCGTCGCCGAAGCGTGAACGAAGCTCGCGCTTGGCGCGTTCGAGCTGCTCGTTGCTGACGGCCAGATCGACGTCGAGGCTGAGGAATCCGCCGCCGTCGGGGATGCCCTCCATGGCTGCGCCGGCCCCAAGATCTTTGCGAAACACCACGAGACGCAGCGAATAGTCGTTGCCGCCGGGCACCCTCGCGATGCGCGGCGCCTCCGGTGGCAAGAAGTAAAACTGCTTCGGATTGCCGTAATCTCTCAAGATCGAGAGGCCCGCTACTGTCGTGACGACATCGCCGTAGATCACGTCGTTCTCCTTCGCGCGATGCGCTACTTTACGCTAGTCCACAGAAACCGAAACTAGGGAGAGAGGTTAGCTTCGTGATCGACTTCGGATCCACGTCACACACCATCGCCCAAGCCACGGTTTTCCCCGATCACGCGGACATTCGGCGATTTTACGCGCTGACCGACACCCCTCACGTGCGCGTCGGAGACGACGGCAGCCCGCGTTTTTCGCTGGTTTTGCTGCGCGCAGCGCCGTCGATGCCGGGGGGCGGGCTGTTCGAGGTGGAGCTCGAAGCGGGCCTGGACGCCGAGACACGGGCCGAAATCGCGCGCGAGCTTGCGCCTTCGGGCGGCGACGACCTCGTCATCACCGACGCGCCTTGGATCGCAGGGACGGCGTCGCTGATCGGCTTTTTGGGGCAGGAGACCGCCGGCGCAGAGGGGCTCGTGACAACGCGCCTCGGGTCCGCGCGCCCTTCGCTCGCGGGCCATCCGCGGGTGGTGCTCGGTGCGGGCCTGAGCGAAGCCGGAGCCGCGCTGTTGCGTGGTGCGCTAGCGGGCGACGGTTTGCCCGCCGCGGTGCTGTTCGATCTCGAAGCCTTGGCGCTCATGGGTCCCTTGGGCGTGGAGGTCGATGTGGATCTGAAGATGGCGCACGAGCGCTTCGCCATCGGTGGTTACCTCAAAACACCCTATGGAAGGGCCGAAATTCGCAAGGTTTGGGAAGAGCTCGTGGAGGCCAAGGTGGTGCGCGTGCGGGTGCTCGACGCGAGCGGCGACCGCGAGGCGGCGCGCGCCGAAGGCATCCGCAGGGCGAGCGAAGAGGCGACCATGCGGCTGTTTCAAGCCTCGCTTACGCCCGAGAGCTTCGAAGAAGGCAAGGCTGCGACAGGGGCCGCGGTGCGCCTCGGCTTCCGCCTCACGTCGGAGCGCGACAGCCTCGAAGCGACCGCGACGTACAGCTACCGCGAGCGCCGCGCCGTTCGCTTTCACCACTACCCCCAAGCGTCGCTCGTCAACCTGCTGCACGGCCTCGATCCAAGCCGCGTGGTGCGCGAGGTGGACGCCGAGAGCGCGTTCTTCCAGTCGGCGACCATCGTCGTGCGCACCGAAGACGATCTGCGCGAGCGAGGGGTCTCCTCACTGATCGTGCGTCTCACCTGGGAAGGCAAGGGAGGCGTCCTGCCCCTGACCCGCGAGACGGTGCTGACACCGTCGAACCGCGAAGCCAGCATCGTCGTCGCGAAGGATCCGCGGGAGCCGTATTCGATCGTCGTCGAGCGCGCGGCAAGGGACGGCCAGGGCCCGCCGAGGCTCAGCGAGCCACGGCTTTTTTCAGGGCGTTTCGTCGTGATCGATCTGGACGAGCACTTCCCTGTCCAGACCCTCACCGTGATCGCCGGGCACATCGATTTCGGCTGGATCGCAGAGGTTTTGGTGCACGCCCTCGACCCCAACGGCAAGCCCCTCGCGACCGCCGTGCTCGAAGGCGTCTCGGCCTCGGCGCGACTTTCGTTTGAGCCCCAACCGACTCTCCTCGTGCGCTCCACGTTCGTGGGGCGCGAGGGCGAGCCCACCTGGGCCGTCGAAGAAGACCCGGGTCAGAACGACGCGTGGATCGTCGACGCGCCCTTCGGCGCCGACCTCGGGCTGCTCTTGGCCGTCGCCCCCTCCGACGACCTCGACTTCGTCAGCTTCGAGCTGCTGCGCGAGGAGCCCGCGCACGGTTTTCGCCACGCGCGCACGGTCACCATCGAGGGGCCGGACTTCGACGCCGTGCGCACCACCTTGCATCGCATGTCCGACGCCGACGCCGCGTACGAAGTACGGATCACGCGCACCTACCTCGACGGTCGCGTGGAGATGTCCGACTGGGAGAAGAGCGAGCGCACCGTCGTCCTAGTGGCAGAGCCTGGCCTCGTGGCAAGGCGGGTAGAGCTAGCCTTGCTGAGGGGCTCACCGCGGCAAATGGGCGCCATTTTGGTCGACGTGACGGTCATTCCGCTCGACGACGACGGCGTGGAAGTTGGCAAGCCCGCCCGCGCCCGCATCGGGGCCGACGAAGCTGGCGGCAGCGTCGTGCTCGCCGTACCCGAGGCGTGGAGCGGCCATTTTCGCATGGACGTAACAACCTTCCCTGTGGAAGGTGGGACGACGAGCAGCACGGTGACAGGTAAGGGTGTCGGCGTCATCCCGTGAGCGACGAGCATCTTCGGTAGCCTCGCGTCTGGCTGGGCTGCCAGCCCATCGAGCATTCCTGCGAGCGGTCCGCCCGCCGCGCTTCGACGACCTTGGGAGCCGTGACAAGCCCACGCGCTGTTGGTAGAATGGACCCCATGGTCCTCCCCGCCCGCCCGCTCGCCCTGTTTCTGGTGTCCGCCTTGGCCCTTGGCTGTGGCGGGCTCGACGGTGTCGACGAGGTCAACGAGCGTTACCGCGGCATTCCCGAGGAAGGTGTGGTGCTCGGGGCGCCCGACGCACCCTTGACCATGACCGAGTTTGCCGACCTCCAGTGTCCCTACTGTCAGCAGTTTGCCCTCAACGCCCTCCCCACCCTCGTGGACAACTACGTGCGACCGGGCAAGCTCCGCATCGTGTTCCGAGGTCTTCACTTTCTAGGCGACGACTCGGTGCGCGGGGCGCGCATGGCAGGCGCGATGGGGCTTCAAAACAAGCTCTGGCCGTTCGTCGACCTGTTCTATGTCAACCAAGGCGCGGAAAATTCAGGTTATGCCGACGACGACTTCTTACAAGAATTAGCGGAGTCGGTGGACGGGGCAGACGCGGACGCGGCGATGAGCGCGCGAAACACGGCGGCGGTCGACGCGCAGCTTACCGAGGCCAACGCGGAAGCGGAAAAATGGCAGGTGCCCGGGACACCTACCTTTCTCTTGGGAAGATCCGGTGAGGAGCCGGAGGTCTGGCGGGTGACCTCGCTTTCCGCCTCGGCCTTTACGCCCGACCTCGACGCCATGTTGGCGGCGCCGTAGGCACGCACGAACGTCGCTCGCCTATCTCATCTGGACAACAGGCCCGAGGGCACCGGCTTGGCGAGGGGCGTGAACGTCTTTGGTAGGTACCCAACGCGACGACGCATCCATCGGCCGCTGACAGAAGCGCGACCGGAGCACCCACCGTCTAGACCAGCGCTCGGTTCGCCAAACAAGCGCCTGCACGCTGTCGATACCGTGGGTCGGAACACGCGCGACGTGCCCGGGATGGCACGTCGGCAGCTACTCGTCACCGCTGCCGAAGACAGGAACAATCGCGCCCGGCCCGGTCGCCTTGGGTTTCGGCGCGACTGGCTTTGCGGGCGCCGGCGGCGGGTTGTTCGGAGCTGTGAGCGCTGGCGTTGTCGCGGGGGCGGAGGGGGACGCCGCGGCGGTGGGCAGGGGCGCGGTCGGCGGCGGGGAGGCCGAAGGGCCGGGAACCGGCACGGGGAACGGGTCAGGGAGCGCGAAGGGCTTGAAAGGAGCCGGTTCTAGGCGTTGGGGAGGCTGGGCGCGCTGGGGGTCTTGGTAGGCGGAGCGCACGGCCAGCGCTCCCACGAGCAACCCGGCGGCTAGCACGGCGACGGCTACGAGAATCGGCCCACGACTGCCTGGGCCCGTTCGCTGGCTCGCGGGGAGGGCCCCTCGAGCCCCGTTGAGGTCCCTCGGCACCCTTTGGGTGGGCGCCTGCCTGGATGGATCGACCACGCGCACCCGGCCCGTCGGATGCGCGATAACCTGACCCGGTGGCAAGGTGGTCGGACCCGCGTGGGCAGACGCCCAGTCGTTCCCCTGGGTTTGCAGCGGCGCCCTGCCTTCCAGGGGGAGCTCGACCCGCTCTAGCTTTGCGTCCTCTAGGCTTTCGATGGCCGCGGCAAAACGCTCGATGGCGTCGAGGCGCGAGTCGCGTGGCGGCGGGTTGGGCGTGGTACGAATGGGCTCGTTGGCCATGCGGGCACCTAAAACGGATCGGGTGGAATGACCCGCTTGGGCTTTGGGGTTGGGCTTGCGGGGGGCGTGGCGGGAGGCGTGGCGGGGGGCGTGGCGGGCCGAGACGGGGCGTTGGCAGGGCCGGGAAGAGGTTTGGGGGAGGGCGGGGAGGACGGGGCTGCCGTTGGCCTCGGAGCGGTCCCGGAGGCGGCCTGCGCCGGGGTCGATGGGGCCGCGCTGGCTTCGGTCGAGGTGGGAACGGGAGCAGCGGCGATGCTCCACCGGGGCTCGGCTGGATTCCAAGGCGAGAGCCATACCCTGCGAGGACCCAGGTGTACCATGCCGAGCATCTCTGCGACGAGAACCAGGACGACACCAGCAAAGACGCCAACGAAAAGTACCTTGCCGAGAGCTGGCTGAGGCGGAGGCCCGCCAGGTATGGGCGGCAGGGCAGCATCGCCAACCTCGTTAGGTTCGCTTGCCTCGCCATGCGACGCGCGTTGGGCGTCAACGAACGAATCCCGGTCCAAGTCAGGGAACATCGGAAGGCGGGCCGCGGAGTCCGGATCCGGCATGGCCTCGCCTGCGGACGCGGCTCGCCGAAGGAAGGGTGGCAGCGCCGCAGCCAACGGGACCGTAACGCCCCTTCCGCCTTGAGCGATTGGCCTTGTTCCCCCGCGCAGCCGGACCCAGGAAATAGGGGCGGGGGCGGAGCGGAAGGCCGCCTCGACGTCGGAAGGCCGGAGGGTGACGGGACTTTCGCCATGGGCAGCTCGCCAGGTGAGGCGAATGTCCTTGAGCCGGTCCGCCATGTCGGACGCAAGGGCAAGGCGCTGTCCAGGATCGGGCTCGGTCGCGTCGGCGATCAGATCGGACAGGGACTTCGGGTAGGTGGGGACAAGGTCGCAAAGGCGTGGCATGCGCTGGTGAAGGTGGCGGGTTACGACGAGGGCCAGGGTAGGCATGTTGCCGCTTTCCAGTTGAAAGGGATGATGCCCCAGCAAAAGCTCCAAGATCACGACACCAAGGGCATAGATGTCCCATCCAGAGGACGCCCTCTCTCCTTCGTTCGAGAGGTAGTCCGGGGCCATGTACGCTGCCGTGCCGATGGGGTTCGCCCTGGTTGTGCGAATGCGCGACTGGTCACTCTTGGCAATGCCGAAGTCGATCAGCTTGGCCAAATCGCCCTGCATGATCATGACGTTTTCGGGCTTGATGTCCCGGTGAACGATGCCATGCGCGTGGATGGCGGAGAGCCCCCGCGCCAACTGCTCCGCAAAGTGCAGAATGCGCTCCACGCCGAGGGGCACGCGCCCTTGCTGCATCAGGCTGCGCAACGTGACCCCTTCGAGGTATTCCATGGCAATCCATACCAGGCGGCGCTCGTCGGACAGGCCCATGTTCTGAAACCGAACCACGTTGATGTGGTCGACACGCGCCATGTTGCGAGCCTCGTCGGCCATACGCCGACCCATCTTTTTTTCCGCCTCGCTGAGCTGGCCGAGCGTGGATTGAAGGCGCATGACCTTGAGCGCAAAGGGGCGGCCGTCGGGGTTGGCCACGCGGAAGACCTGCCCGAAACCACCCTGTCCGAGCGGCCCGGTGACCGTATAGTGGTTGATGGTGTCGCCGGGCTGCAACAGCCACCCGGGCTCCCCCAAGGAGGGGGGCGATTCTCCCCGGGCCGTGTCGCGCGCGGCTTCGATCGCTTTGCCCAATGCTACTGTGTCCATAAGAGCCCAACGTTCCTATCGGTGGGTCGACGTGGAGACCAAGGCCTGACTCCGCCTAGCGCCTTTCATGACCTCGGCAGGCCCACGAAAAAAGCCTCGTCGCTTCCGCTATCTTGGCTTTTGCTCCAGCAGACGCCCGAGCCGGCGCAGGCCTTCCGCTTGCTCGCGCCGCAAGGAAGCTGGATGGACTCCTACCCGCACCGCAACCTCGCCGATCGTCCGCTCCTCGACGAACCGTTCCACGAGCACGCGGCGTGTGCTTGCTGGCAGTTGCTCGAGCGCTTGACGCACCCCGTGCCGCGCCTCTGTGTTGCTGTTAGCGGCCGTGCGCGCGCTGTCCTCGCTGACGAGGCCCAGGGCGGCCGCCGCAAAAGCTTGGCCGACAAAATCTTCGGCTCGTTCGCGCGGGCCCCCGAGGTTCGTATCCAGCTCGGGAGTCAGGTAGGTTTCCCGAGGAAGCTGGCAGATGGCGCGGTGCATTTTGACGATCTCGCGGCGCTCCCTGCGTGCGAGATCCCGGGCGGCGCCGCACAGGTTTGGCCACGCATAGCCGGCGAAGGGGACACCGGTGCTGCTGTCGTAGGCGGCGGCCAGCTCGGCCAGCCGAACCTGGAGGTGAGCGAGCAAGTCATCCCGACTGATCATGCCGCGACCGGCTCTGACAAAACGAAGGGCAACGCGTCGCAGCAGGGGCTGGTGCTCCAGAATGAGCCCGTCCACGTAGCCTGCGGTGGAAGCGCTCATGGGGTCCCCCGTTTTTTGACGAACGTGGGGGGATGGGCAGCGGGATGGGCAGCGGCCTGGGCAGAGGCCGCAACGGGCTGTGCGGCCGGATCCCCCGAGCTCCTCCCTTCCACGGGGGTAGGTCCGCTTTTCTCCACCTTGCGTGGGGTGGTGAGGTCTTCCAGGACAATCAGCCCTTCGGGGCTGGTGCACAAGAGGTCGGCCACCGCCTCGCGCATGGCGTCGAGCTGCTCGGGCGTAAACAGGTGAGCGTAGCGCTCTGCGATCTCGTTGATGATGCCGTCCATCTCGGCATGGCCGGTGAGCACGGGTGGTTTCGGCCCCATGGGTGTCCTTTTTCTATGGGAAGACCGAGACAGGCCTTCTCACTGATAGGTCGAAGGTTTCGAACAAACCTGCTCAACAAAAATGCGCGAGCACGTCGTTTTTATTTTTGCACAAGACTCTTCCCAAGACGCTCTGCAAAGCGCAGGATGCCTGCCGTGTTGGGACGAAGAAACGCAAAATGGGCATGTGGGCTGACCCTCCTTGTGTGCTCGGCCGTCATGGGCCCGGCGCACGCACAAAAGGCGCCGGAGACGCCGGCGCAGGTGTCCGCTGACGCGGACCGGCTTTTCAACGAGGCCAACCGCGCGCTGGCCGCCGGTCAGTTGGAGCAAGCTCTGGAAGCCTTTCAGAAGGCCTTTGCCAAGAAGCCCGCCTACGACATCGCAACCAATCTTGCGCAGACAGAGATGTTGCTCAAGAGGTATGCCGACGCGGCCAATCATCTGACCTTTGCTCTGACCAACGCGCCGCCCTCGCTGCGCAAAGACAAGCTCGAAACCATCCACAAGATGCTGGCCGAGGCCCGTGGCAAGGTGGGCGGACTGCTCATCACGGTGACACACGACAAGGCCGCCGTGTTGCTCAATGGCGTGCTGCTGGGTGAGGGGCCGATGGCGCGCGAGGTGTTTGTGGAGGCGGGGGTGGAGGCGCGGATTCAGGTGAGCGCCGCCAACTGCCGCAGCGACGAACGGAGAGAGAGGCCCCCAGCAGGGCAAACCATCACCGTGGCCTTGGCCCCCGATTGTCGTGCTCAGCCGGCGGCGCCAGCCAGCGCGGCAGCGGCTCCAAGCTCCTCGTCTCCCGCGGCGGCCTCGTCGCATATGTCACCGGCCCCACCATCATCGTCGGCCAGCGCGGCGCCGTCAACCGCGGAGCCCTCGCTCGTTCCACCGCTGGCCTTGGGCGCCGCGAGCGTGCTGCTGCTGGGCGCCGCCGTCGGATTCACCGTCGCCTCCAACGGCGCGGCGGAAGACGGCGACGCCGAGCGCGAGAAGCTGCTGCAGGCCGGCGTCACGTGCAAAACGAGCCCGGCCTCCTGCACCGCGTTCGAAGACGCCGTCGGCCAGCGGGACACGTTCCACACCGCCGCGGGCTGGCTGTATGCCGGCGCGGGCGTCGCGGCGGCGGGCGCGCTGGTGCTTTATCTCTGGCCCCTGGAGGGGGAGCCAACGGAGCCCACCAAAACCGTGGCGCCCAGCGTCGGGCCCACCGGGGCCGCCGTCACGTGGACGCAGAGCTTCTGAACTTTGGAGACCCTCATGAAGACCATGTTGGCTTGCACCGCGTTGGGCGTTGGATTGGTGACCTTGGGAGCCCTCGGAACGGCCTGTGGACGCTTGTCGGAAGACTGCGAGTACATGCTCCAATGCGTGGACGAGCCCGCGACTTCGTCGTCATCCACAGGCGGCGGCGCGGGTGGCGACGGCGGCGGCGGCGGCGCTGGGGACGGCGGAGGCGGCGGCAGCGTCGAAGGTGGCTGCGTGCCCAGCGAAAACCCCGTGGGCGTCGCCGCAGCGGACACCTGCGGCGTGTTTGTCTCCACGACGGGCGACGACGGCAACGTGGGCAGCAAAGCAAAGCCCGTGGCGACCATCGCAAAAGCCCTTGAAAAAGCCGGCGACGGCGGCCGCGTGTACGCGTGCGGTGAAACCTTTGTCGAAGCCGTCGCGGTGAGCGCGAGCGTCACGATCTACGGCGCGCTCGATTGCGCGAACGGTTGGGAATACGGCGCGACGAAGACGACGATCAACGGTGTCGCTGACGCGGTCGCCGTGAAGATCGAAGGCGCGAGCACGACGGTGCATCTCGAAGATGTGGCCGTGCACGCAGCAGACGCGGAGGCTCCGGGGGCGTCGAGCATCGCGCTGGCGATCGACGGCGCCGCGGTGGACCTCGTGCGTTGCGACGTGGTGGCGGGCGCGGGAGCTGCGGGTGCAGCGGGCGACCCGTTTGCGATGGCTGCGATGGGCGGTGTGAATGGCGCGATGGGCGGTGACGCGTGCACCGGAGACGGCGTTTTCGGTGGGTTCTCTGTCGCCACGGTCTGCCCCGATGGCACGTCATCCAACAGCGGGGACGGCGGCAACGGCACGCCTAGCAACGGCAGCAACGGGAGCCCCGGCAACACCTGCGACGCGCAGCCCGTTTGCACCCCCGGCGTCAACGCCGGCGTCGGCGAAGACTCTGCTGGCGTCGCGTGCACCGACGGCGGTCCCGGCGTCGACGGTGCCGCGGGCGCGCCAGGCGTGGGCGCCAGCACCAAAGGCAGCCTCGATGTCAACAGCTATCTGGGGGTGCCCGGAGGAAATGGTGGACCGGGCGTGGTGGCCCAAGGCGGCGGGGGCGGCGGAGGGGCCAAGGGCGGCACGGGGGCCAACCAGTGCCCCAACATGGCGGGCACCAAGGGCGGCGCCGCGGGGGGTAGTGGCGGCAGCGGCGGTTGCGGTGGCCTGGGCGGCCTGGGCGGCAGCCCGGGAGGAGCCAGCTTTGCGCTGGTGAGTGTGAATGCCACGTTGAGCTTCAAAGAGGTCAACCTGCAAAGCGGCAACGGTGGCAACGGCGGCGACGGTGGACCTGGTCAGGCGGGCGGCAGCGGTGGCGTCGCCGGAGCGGGTGGATTGGCCACCAACCAAAGCGGCTTGAAGCCTGGCTGCGCGGGCGGCGCCGGTGGCAAGGGTGGCGACGGTGGTAAGGGTGGTGGCGCGACCGGTGGACCGTCGGCTGCGCTGGCCTACGTGGGCGCTATGCCCGACGCTACAGGAGCCACCTTGATGTTTGGCGTGGGGGGTGCGGGTGGCAAGGGTGCCAACGCGGCTTCGGATGGGGCGCCGGGTGCGGCGGTGGAGGCGTTGGGGTTTTGAAACGTGGGAACGCTGCCCTTCTCCCCCTCTCCCCGGCATCGGCGACGGCCGGTCGCCCGTCCAGGACGCCCGCGGCGGTGAACTACAGGGGCAGGATTGCGACAGCGTTGCTCGGGGCAGCGAGCTTGATCGCGGGCTGTGAGGGCTGCAACGGTGGCGCCGGGCTGGACGTCCAAAACGGCATCGACCCGGTCGGAAACACTCCCGCCACCCTGTCATCGGCCAGCTCCGAGCCCTGGGTGTCCAGGTGGGACAATCCCGTGGTAGGATCATCCATCACGCTCTACGAAGACCAAACCGCATCGCGCGCGGAGGCGGCTTGGCAATGGACGCTGTTTGATCTTACCGTCACTCTGGGCGCGGAAGTACATCGGCCTTGGCCCGCGGCCCCGGGCGTGGTGACGCCCGCCACGGGGGAGCTGTTCTGGGAACTACACGGGATACGCCTGGCACCGCGAATTCTTGGGATCGAAAACGAAGGCATCATGACGCTCCAGGCGTACCGCGATGACTGGAACAAGCCCGCACAAGCGGTAAACAACCCTGGGCGGTTTCAGTTGGACAAGCGGGTGATTCTCGTGCCACTCAACGTGGTGGTGACCTACCCCATCGACGACCCTGTGACGCCAGCGGATCCCAACCGCATCCCTTTGCACGACGTAGAAATCTTGCTCGACGACCACTGGACTCTAGAGGACGCGACGACCCATACAACGCCCGACGCATTTCCCAAGGACGTCACGGCATCCTGGAAAAGAGTGCCGCCGCTCAACATGGTGCAGCCGGACCGGGTGTGGGATCAATGCGACATTCAGTTTCGGCTCGTGCAATTCAAGGCCTGCCCCGTGCCGAAGGACATCTACCACAATTCCGCCGTGACGGGTCCCGGTCAGTGTTCGGCGGACCTTCAGGCGAAGAAGGTAGACCAAGCGATAGCGCCCTGTCTTACCCTGAACGGAGCTAGCACCGTCGTCTTTCTTGGAACGCTCACCAATGAATGCGGCGAGGAGCTTGGCGCGGCGAGCAAGAACAACACGCATATTTATATCGAAGAGGGGGCGTACAATCTTGTCCTGGCGCACGAGCTGGGACATCGTCTGGGCTTGCTCGATACAGGTGGCGAAAACGGGGTTTGTGGTGCAAAAACCCTCATGTGCACCTACGCGTCAAACCAAGCACGCGAGCTCTTGGGGTGTGAAAGCACCGCACCCGACTGTGGTGCCTGCGTTGCAGCTCGCAAACA
>CAYLJT010000023.1:0-24321 GCA_964383995.1 uncultured Polyangiaceae bacterium | reverse complement strand
AGCCAACCGTCGAACAGGTCGCGACTCTAGCGGCCTGAGGGCGTGAACGCTTACAAAATAGCTTGCAAGCCGCGGCGAAGTCCTTCTTTTCCCACCTTGCCTTTGCCTCGTCAAAAAGAGCGCTCGCCTTGGCCACATTGGACTGCTGAGCAGACGTTGCTTCCGACGGCTTCACCTGTGCGAGCGCAACCGGCAAGGTCAACACCCAAAAGGATAGCGCGATAGCACTTGACATAACAAGCCGGTCAGGATTCATGGGTTTCGGTCTCCGAACGGATCAGGTGGAGGCGCGCTGGCTTTGGGCGCGGTTGGAACCGGATTGACCCGGGTCGGGTCGGTGGTGGGTGATGGCGCTGGCGGCGGAGCTGGTGGTGGTGACGCAGTTGTCTCGGCCGCTGGAGCGGGCCGAGCGTCCACCGGGGCGGGCGGAGAAACGGGTGCTGCAGCCGTTGCCGACGGCTTGTTGGTGGGAGGTGCAGCCTTACCTTTGTGCGTCGTCATGGTTGTTGGTTTCGCTTCAGGTGCGGGCTGCGACGGCGTATCAACGTCTTCTGCCTGCCGCTGCACTTCCGCCACGGGCTCACCTGGTGGGACATCGCTCGCTGACGGCGCGGCTGTCGTGCTATCGCCGACGGAGAACGCTTCAGGTACCAAGCGCGTCCCAACGGGCTCGCTTTCATTCGGCACACCCTCGCGCGCGAAAAACCGCGCAACGCTGAGGAGTGACATCGCAAGAAGAACCGCGAGCGCCGAGAGACCAACTACGGGCCAGCGACGTCTTCGGTCGTCGACCTTCTTATCAAGCTTGGCGTCGTCTACCTTGGGTGCGGCCACGTCACCGGGAAGAAGAAACGTTCGAACGACGGGCGCTGCGGTTTTGTCTGGGACAGAAGGAAGACCTTCGCTCCTTGGCATCGGCGCGCTTCTGCGAGCTGACTCGGGCAGCAGAACCGTCGCTTCGGGAACAAATCGCGAGCTCGTTGGCAGAGAGAGCGGGGCCGACCCTTCGGTAAAGGGCAGGAGCGCCGCCCGCAGCTCCAGCACCGACTGAAACCGCTTCTCTGCGTCTCGCTCGAGGCACTTCAAGATGACACTCGCCAGCTCACTGGGTAGGTCGGCCTTGTGCACCGATGGGTTTACGGGTTGTTCCGTCAAGACGGCGACCAGAATTTCCATGCCTTCACGCTTGGAAAACGGGAGCCGCCCCGTCAAGAGCTTGTAGAGAACCACCCCGAGGGACCAAATATCCGCGCGCCCGTCCACCCGACGGCTGGAGGCAATTTGTTCGGGCGCCATGTAAACCGGCGTGCCCATAATCACCTGGCTTGCCGTGAGCTCGGGCCCAACGGGCTCGGGGACCTTGGCGATGCCGAAGTCGACAACTTTGATGCAAAGCGAGCCGCTGGGTGTCACGGTGATGAACATGTTGGCGGGCTTGAGATCGCGGTGGACAATCCCAAGCGCATGCGCTTCGCCGATGGCATCGCAAGCCTGCAAAACGATCTCGACGGCTTCGACGACCTGCAATGTTTTGCGCGCGGCGAGGTAGTCCTTCAGGTCGACCCCCTCCAGGTATTCCATAACAATGTAGGGCACGCCCGAAGCAAGACCGCCCACGTCGTAGACCTTGACCGCATGGTGGCTTTTGAGCCGCGCCGCCGCCCGCGCTTCCCGCTGGAGGCGTTCGACAAGGGCCCGATCGCTGGCAAGATCTTCGCGAATGACCTTGATGGCGCAGCGCTGGCCAAGCTCGCGATGGCGGGCCCCCAAGACAAGGCCCATGGCTCCTTCGCCGAGCACCTCTTCCACCACGTACCGCTCACCGATGATGTCCCCGACGTTGAACATTGCGCTGCACGGACGCTAGCATCGGCGATGAACACCGAAGGGCAAATCGGCCTATCCTTTCGGCTAGCCCCGCATCCTTGTGGGCGGCGCCGAGCGCTGCTCAACTACGCTGTAAAGGAGGCTAGACATGAAACGAGGCTGGCTCGGGGTGGCGGGTGTGTTGTTGGCGTGCGAGGCGTACGTCGGGTGTGCGGATGTGATTGGGATTGAGGAGCTCTCGACGCGGGCGGATGGGGTGGGGTTGTCTGGGACAACGGCAGGTGCTGGGACGACCGGGGCCACGTCGAGTAACGGCCAGGGTGGAGGCGGTGCGAATATGGGAGCAGGCACGGGCGGAGACGGCGGCCAAGGTGGTTGCCCGGAGCCCGCATTTGATTGCTCGGGGACGTTGAACGGGTGCAATCCCGCGAATTTTGGTCCTGACGCCGGGGTTGACTATCAGGACCTATGTGACAGCGGCGGCCCGCTGTACATCTCAATTCCTACCGGATCGATTTGGGGGCCCAAGTGTCCAGCCCTCGACGGAGGCAATAGCATCAAGTTCATCGAGTCGGACGGTAACGGTCTCCCGCAATGCGAGCTATACTTCGGGGACGTGAAGCACCCGGAGTGCGGCGTTAAGGCAATGACCTACGACGTCACTCCGGGAGGGTCCTGTGTTCCCTTCTTCTGCGCGGACCGCGCTATCCAGGGCGTGATTTACAGCTGCGGATTTTAGCCTGCTCTCGATTGGTGCCCTGCTACGGGCACCACTGTTTGCTTGACTGCTGTATTCCATTGACGACAGTCTGGGCCACGGCGTACTTGCAAGACGCTCCATCGCACCTTGGACTGGCCAGACGACAGGGCTCGTCGACGCCACCGCAGTACCCGGGCTGCTGCGGGCTCGGACCACCGCCGTTTCCTTCACAGCGGTCCCAGATATACGCGCCGTTTCGGCTGACACGCACACGATCAACCGGGCTGCCGTATGCGTCGTCGCACGCCGATATCGACCACGTCAAGCAGGCTGAGTCATCAGCCGTATTGTCATTGTAGATAAGATAGCCTTGCGAGCAACGGACCCAGCAGGTGGTATCCGCAACGAAACTGCACAGCCCACCAACGCAGGTTGCCCCCGAATCGCAGGACGGCAAGTCTGAGCAGCAAGGGCCCTCCACATCGCCACATTGGGTACACACGTTGCTGTAACACGTCGACCCGCCAACGCACGAAAGAGGGCCTCCGGAGCAGCAGGCTTCGCCAATTCCGCCGCAGGATGCGCATTTACCACTCGAATCGCACCCGAGCTGGTTGTTGCACGTAGAAGAGCCATCCTGACAGCATGGCTCGCCAAGATTGCCACACGTACAGACACCGTTGCTATTGCAGGTCAACGACGCGTCGCACCCACCCTGGTCACAACATGGCTCTCCTTTGGCGCCGCAGCTCACCGCGCAAGCGCCGCCTGCCGTGCATTCGAATGGCGCGAAGCAGGCGGGACCGCCATTCATGCAGCATGGTTCCCCAGCGTTGCCGCACGAGCAGACCTGGGCGGCGTTGCACACTAGGGAAGCATCGCATTGCGACGGAGCACAACATGGCTCTCCTTGGGCGCCGCAGGGCAACTGGCATGTCCCGCCCGTACACTCGAGCGTACCAAAGCACTCATCGCCACCGTCCTTGCAGCATGGGTCCCCCTCGTTTCCGCACAGAGCGCACTTTCCGTAAGCCCCGCACGTGTATCCGTTGGAAGTGCAGAACCCGTTCGGTCCACCGCAGCACAGCTCCGTGGGGCCACCACACGTTCCGCAAAAGCCCGCGACGACCGCGCCGCAATCAAGGGGGTCATAGCACTCCGGTCCGCCATCCGCACAACATGGTTCTCCTGCGTTTCCGCAACTGCAGTTCTTGGACCCATTGCACACGAGGTCGGCTTCGCACTCCATACCGCCGCAACATGGCTCTTCCGGGCCGCCGCAAGCCTCACAATAGCTATCCTTGCACTGGTTGCCCGCCGCACAAACATCGTTGTTGCAGCAAGGGTATCCCTCACTGCCGCACAGGGAACATTCTCCGTTCGTGCAGGTGATACCGCTACCGCCGCAGGATTCATCGATTCCAGAGCAACAGACGTTGTTGTCGCAGTAGGGCGCGCTTGAGTTCGCTGGTAGCCAATCGGTGCACCCGTCGGCGTCCTGATCGCCCGACCCACCGCTATTCGGGACGAGGCGAACAACTCCGCCGAGCGATCCACTCTGCGCTACCTGTCCGACGGCGTTGTCCTTGAGCTCATCCTCCAAATTTGCAGGACTTAGCGTGGGGTCCTCGCCCAACATAACCGCAGCGACCCCAGCAACGTGAGCGGCAGCCTGGGAAGTGCCATTCCACTCCTTCTCGTTTCCGTAGGGTCCCATCTGCCCTCCAGAGCAGGATCCGAAGAAGCTCGAAACAATCTCATGCCCTGGCGCAAAGATGTCTACACACGGTCCCCCGTTCGACCCTCCCAGGAGGTTTAGGTTCTTGGTAATTGCCCCAACGGTAATGGCTGTATTTGGATTGTTGACGTTCTGACCACCAGGCACGAAGTTGCATGCGTCGCCGCCGTCGTTTCCCGCAGGCACGACAACAACAATGCCATGTGCCGTAAGTGCGTTGATTTTCCCAATTATCGTGCTCACCCCCGATATGTTTCCGAAGCCCGTCCCTAGGCCAAGCACTGCCACCGTTTTCTGCAGCGGTATTGCATTTTGATTTTGCTGCTCATGAGACAGAACCCAATCCAACCCGTCAGCGACGTCCATCGAGCTGCCACTCGGCTCGCAGTTATCGCTAGGAAACACCCTAACAGGCACAATCTTGGCCTTTTTCGCCACTCCGAAGTGGGTGCCAGCAACGATTCCAGCAACATGGGTGCCATGGCCTGCGTAGTCGTTAGGCTTGCAGCCAGGCTCTCCGCTCACTTTGCATGTTCCGTCCTCGACACGCCCAGTCAGCTCAGGGTGGTTCTTGTCAACGCCAGTGTCCAAGACATACACTCTGACCCCTTCACCGGAGCCGGAGTAGGCAAACACGCCGTTGCCTTCGTACGGCGGTTGGTCAATGTATTGGTCGATACGGTCCAAGTTCCACGGTGCGCAAGTCTGAACCCCTGTCGGCTTCACAACTTGGTCCGCCTCGATGTATAGAATCGCCGCGTCGCGCCGCAGGACGGTCAGCACATCGGGAGGTATCCGGGCCCCGAGACCGCGAACCGGCGGGGCGTACTCGTGCGGGACCTCTCCGCCTCCATTCTTGATTTGAAGCGCAATGGCGTCAATCTGCTCCTCCGAGGTCTCATTTTTCACAATAACAAAATACTGGTCCTTCACCACCCCCTCGTCCCCCTCGCCGTAAAGCGGAACCACATACGGTGACTCGGTTCGGCCGGTAGTCCCACACCCCGGGGCGAGCCCCGCGCACAGCAAGGTGATGGCCAATAGCAACACATGCACAGCTCTTGACTCACAATACATAGCCGACTCCTCCCAGGACTCGAACGTTTACGTAGTAGTTGTGCCCATCCAACAAGAGAGGAGCCAGCCATAGGTCGGCTCCCGCGTCGACGAACGCCCTCGCGTCGCCCATCTTGTACTCGGGCCTGACGTACGCCCCTCCGAAGGGCGCGTTGATGGCCTGGTTCTCCACCTGACCGGCCAACGGGTAGCTTGCGATGGCAATCTCCCGTTGGAAATAGATCCACCCGAATTCAATCCCCGGTGTCACCCGCAGATCGCCCCGTTCCAGCGGAATACCCACTTGCAGCGCACCTCCGCCACCCAGCACCGATTGCTGTTCTTCGTTCCCGTTGTACAGCGTTTCGTGGTCCGCCCACACCAGCTTTACGTCCGGACGCAAAGCCACCCTGCCCAGGTCAAGGCGCGCGCCCAGCTCCGCGACGCCCAGCCGCCGATAGAGCTTGTCATGAATGCCCGAGTCGGTTGGCATCACGATGCCCATTCCGAGGTCGAGCTCTACCGTCAATATCCGAAGGGATAGTGGGTTCTTCCAGAATGACCTTGACACGTCGCCGGACGCTGACATTTCCGAAGCCACAGGCGACGAGGCCAATTCTGCTTCCGCCACGCCACAAGACAACGATTGACTCTTGGAACAGCCGCAGCGATCGACCGCGCAACACGCAATGGGCCCCTCGTCGACGGACTCGGTTGGCGCTGGCTGCGGTGGCGCAACGGACACCAGAGGTGTGGTCTCTGTCGTTGCTGGAGGCTGCTTTTCGGGCTCTCCTTCGAAGCATCGTTTTGCCGCCCACGTCGCGCCCGCGAGCTCCCTGGGTAGACACAACGTGGCGCCCACAGGCACCGATGTCGCGCTCGCACCGGCCCCCGCGCGGTTGTAATCGTAGAGCGCCTCCCAGGCTCGCGACAGGGTGGGCTCAGAGTCCAAGCAATAGAAGCGTGCGGTGATGGATGATAGGGTGTCTCGCTCGGCGACCTTGTAGCGGAAGTCGACGGAGGTCGGACAAGACGGCTGACCTCGTGCCGTGTTTGCAAAACCGACCAGGGTAAGGATGAACGGTAGCGCCCATGTCAGGTAGAAACGGCAAGCCATGTGTGCCCTCTTTCTGTCAGGACACTGTGCACGCCTTTCTATGGGTAGACAACGGCCGGCGACGTCTTGCGGGTATGCGAATATGGCGGGGATTTAGCGCTATTCCGGACGTCAATATGCCAAGGGATAGCCCACTCTCAAAGGCAGTCAGCGACTGTGCGGGACTCTGAATGAGGCTTGAGGGCGTGAAGCCCGGCCGCGGGCAGGTAGACGGTGGAAGGGCCCGAGACGCGCGGTGGAATTAGTTGCTCGCGCCCCGGAGCGCAAATTCGACGACCGAGTAGGAAGGTAGCTCGTCATCGTCCGAATCGCCCTCCTCCCCTGGATCTTGTTGCTTCGGAATCGGAGCCACGCCCAGGCAAATTCCGGTGGTTGCCTTGCTCAAGATCCAAGCGCGCTTGCTCGGTCTCATCAGGCTCATCGTGGCGTGATCTTCGAGCGACTGGATCGTGGCCCATGATCGACCCGCCGACACGGCCTGCAAGTCGTTGGGCAGCCCGCTGTCGGCCGTTGGTGCTCCGCCACCCGCCATGGTCGCCGCCTCCGCACTGGCAAGCTTCCCCCATGTGGTGATGGCCGACAAGGGCGGAAGGCCGTAACGCGTGCGCTCGCGATTGTAGGCGTTCACGAGCGCCTGCCCCCATTCTGCCACACTGGGATTCTGCGTTGGGCTCGAAAGCTCGACAGGCAGCGAAGTAGGCTCCGCGACGCCTACATGGACGGGAAACCAGAGGTTGCTGGTGTACCAATCGTCCCAGCCCGGCGCGCTGCCTGCTCCCCCCGGCTCGCCGGAGGTCGGCTCCTCCGAAGTGACCTCGACATAATAGACGCCAACTTCCCTGGGGAGTGTGGCGCTAGCTCGAAAGCAACGCTTGTCATCGAGGACCAATTTTTCGTCCGAGACATCGGGACCGGCCCCGGCGACATGAAGAACCGGGTTGGCGCGCGGCACGAGAAAGCAGCCTTCGATTTCAAGCTTCCCGCCCGGCGCCGACACTTTTGAGACAGGCTTTACTTCAACGACGCGGCGGCGGGTGGCAAGGGTAAACCACTGTCTCGGACCCGAGCTTTCTCCGGCCAAACCGAACGCCCCGTCGGGTTCCCGCGCCACAGCCACGCCTTCGTCGTGGAGTGCATTCATCAGAGCATCGGCGGCCGCCCCCGACGCGCCACCCGAGTACTTTCGGAGCGCCATGCGAGCCCGAAACGGCGAGCCGCAACGCCATGCAAGCCATTGCTGTTGAAGGGGCGGCAGGGGCCACTTCTTCGTGGCTACGAAATCCCGCCCGGCGACGTTCGCCGCGCAGTCCAAAGCCGCGTCGCGCGCCCACGTGGCGCCGTGCGGCCCCTTGTGGAGGCCCGCCTCGAACGTTTCCAGGAGCTGGTATTCCGGTTGGTATTCCGCCATCTCAGCCAAGTTGGGCGCGTAGCGAGCGGGCCCCGGAATGGGCGCCAGAAGCGGCGAAACAGGGGCACACCCCGCGCCACCCAGCCAAGACGACCCGATTCCCACGATCACCATCAACTTCGCGGCGATTCCTGTTCCCTCACCCACTGCACGTCCAGGTTGCGCGCGCGTTAGAGTCTTTGACCTTCCCATGTCCCTCTCCAATGAAGTGCGGCTCGGAGCCGACGAAGCGACTACTGCATAGCACAGCGTCCTCGGGGGATCCATGCAGAGTGACGTGCCTCGCGCACAGCGCCACCAGAAACGTCTCAGACATTTTTCGCTTCCGCGCCCCTTGCGAGATCCGACCTGCGCAAGCGTCAACATACCAAAGGATACAGCCCCTCTCGTTGACCCACGCGCCAACGCGAGCTAGCTGTACGACTGTCTTGGGGGCGAGGCTGCACCTCTTGCCGCCTTGAGAATCTCGGGTCCTGCGATGTCGTCCATGTCTGTGATACTTTGGGGGCCGACAAAGGGACCCAGAGCGACGACAAGCGCGGCCGCTTCGCCAAGCCCCCGGGCAGGCGGACGTGCTTGACGAACGAGCAAGAAGATAATATGCATTACAAATGGCGCACCGTTCGGCTTCTTTCCTCGGTCTCATCGCAGCGCTTACGACGGTGACGGCCGCACAAACGGCCAGAGCTCAGCTCTGCTCTCTTGATCGATCGCCATTCTTGCCTTGGTCCGCGCTTCCAACGGAGCTGCGTTGCAGCTTCGACCAGGACGGCAATGGCCTGGACGATGCTGTCGAAGTACAGATCGCAGCGTGCGTTGCACCGGAGCTGCGTTTCGATTCAGCCGAGAACGCGCTCGGGCCGAGCGAGCCGCAGACGCTCTTTACAGCGCGGCGGGTTGCCATCGACGAAGTGCTCATCACGTTCACGAGCCTCTTCGCGGAAGATGGTGGATACGCGACATCGTCGGGGTGTGACGACGACCATCCAGGCGATTTTGTGCCGGTCCGCGTGAAAGCGCAGATCAGCAGGAAAGTCGACGAATGGGTCGTTACGCCTGTGGAGGTGAGCGGTGGCAGCCTTCCGCCACCTCCCGATCCAAGCCTCACCATGGACGGAACCCACGCCGTTGTGTATCTTTCGGCGGGAAAGCACCATTCGTACTTAACGACTTTCGACGGTCCATCGGGTGACTACGGCTGTGCAGACCGCGCCGCTGGTGATGGGGTGACCATCGTTCCCGGCAGCGACCGATCGTTGGTACACGTCTCGTCGACAGCCCTGCTGACGAAGGTATTGGGTGGGACAGGCGCCGACAACCTTTGCAACCTTGCTGCCATTCCTGGAAGCCCGCCCGCCTCCGCCGCGGGATTCCAACCTGAGTCCCTATCCAACCTCGGCTACCCAGGCCAAAACCTTTTCGACTCCTTTTACGGTCAGGAGGCTCCATGGGAATTTTTTGCCCCCATCGGCGCCCTTTCCTCTTTCGATCAACCTGACCTCGATGGCGACTCCCTGGCCGAGACAATCACCTGGAACATCTCCGCCCCGAGCGGGGGCGGCACGCTGATAAGTCTCTTCCTCCCCGCAGACCCCTGTCCTGTAGACGTCGACTCCAGCGATCCGGACGAAGATGGCTTGGCAGGCGCATGCGACCCCGACGACGGCCACCGGAACCTGTACGTTGCGGGGGGATCGCAGGACTTCCCGACGTACGCGCAGGTGGCATCCGAGCGTGGGAATGGCGGAGCGAGGTGGCGAGCCACCCCAACCACTTCGCCTCGGGAGATGTCCTCTACGGCGACTGCGCGGATGGTGTCGACAACGACGCGGACGGCCTCGCCGACTATCCGGCGGACACCGAGTGTGCGAGCCCGGACGACTCCACCGAGGGCCCAGCGTTCGTTCCGGGGTGGGGCTCGGCGCTCTCCCTCCGCTACACCTACGCGGTCGCAACGCAGGTGGTAAATGGTCTGTCGTTCGTCGCGGCGCCAGGGGCAGCGCTCGGCCAAATCTCCGACTTTGCGGAGCCCGAGCAAACACCCGAGGGCGCGCCCCCTAAGGTCTTCTCCGGCGACGAGCTGGCAGCGGCCGTGCTCGGGACCGAGCTAGTTCTCTTGGCCAGTGGGCCTAGCCTCGCTGCCACTGAAGGCTGGTTGATCCATCTTGGCTCGGGCGCGACGCGGGCTTGGTCGTTCGGAGCGCCCGCCCGGCGCGCGCCGCAACTGGCACCGGGGGCCCAACCGGGGACCCTTGTGCTCGTGGGAGGCCGAGACATGCAAAACATCCCGCACGACGACATTTGGGTGTTGCGGCCAGGTATGCATCAAGCCGAGATGATAATTCCGGACAGCGCGGATTCGGCCGCCTTCGATCGACGCATCGCCATCGTTCCCCCGGAGGCGTGGCTGCCTGGCGCGGCATTTTCGTTGTCGCCTGGGGGTGAGCTGATTCGGCGAATCCGTGATGTTGGGGGGTGGCACGACGCCGCCTGCCCGTCACCGCAAGTCCGAGGATTCGCGGCTTTCGGGCTACAGGCTTTGGCAGTGCTCGAAGGAGCGACGGTCGAAGGCGGGCCCATTGGCACGTCAAGCGGACCCACCCTGGTAGCCACCGGAGCTGATGTCGAGGCCATCGTCACCGCGGCGGATCTATCGCTCGCACAAGGTGCTGCGGCGCTGGGTGGTCTGGTAGCAGGTGCCGCGACGCTTCATCCAACGGCGACGATCGCCACCGCCATCGACGACGGCCTCGGGTTCGCCTTGCCCTCTTTTGATTGCGCTCGGCCGTCCCCACGCCTCCCAAGCGCGGCCGACGTGCTGGTGCCGCAAGGCACGTCCCTCACCTTGCCACCGGGCGACTACGGAACCGTCCAGCTCGAGACAACGGGCACGCTCCACCTCTCGACCGGGACCTACCGTCTGCGGGGGCTCATCGTTCCGCCGGGCGCCCAACTGGTGCTCTCCAGCTCCTCGGGCCTGACGCGGGTAGAGACCGAGACTATCCTCGACCTTCGAGGCATGATGCCCAGCCCCGACGAATCGCCCCGTCTGCTCTGGATTCACGGTGGAACAGCACCGACCACCGTCGCCGGGCTTGTCGGAACGCTTGTGGCGCCTCGGTCCTCGGTGCGCGTCTCGGGGGACAGCCGGGGAGCGGTGTTTGCGCGGCAAGTGCAGCTCGCCGAGGGCGCTCGGTTGGTGCACCAGCCCCTGCTCGGAGGCTGGAGATGAGCCCCTCGCGCTGGCTGGTAATAGCACTGGTTGCCGTCTGGGGTTGCGGCGAGGACCACGTCACCGCACCGCCCCGCGACGCGGGAACCGACGCCCCAACGGACGCGGGCCCCGACGCGCCGAACTCCGGGCCACCGGTTGCCTATGCGGTAGACGTGGTCAGTCGGCGACCGCCGACAGTCGACTGCGGGCCCGGTTGTCGTGTGTTGTTGGGGCCTGTCAACCATGCAGACGGCTTTTCCTTCGCCGACACGAGCGCATGGGTGGCCGACACTAATATCGAGGAGCTAATGTTTCGTCGGCCCGGCGACGAGCACATGTTCGTTATCACCCAACATGCCTCCCAATCCTACATGGAAGGGCGGTTTCTGGCCTACACCCTCACCAACGGCTTTCCGAAGCTCGACAAGGTCGTATTGGACGTCGTGACGTTCCAGGCCAAAACGTACTTCCACACCGAAGACGGTGACACCTTCGCCTCAACCTCAAGCTTCCTCACGGACAAGTACTTCTTTTGGGCCCACGGCGGGCTGACCACGCGGGCGCAACTCGAGACCGGCGAGCTCACCGACTTCGATGGTGTTTTGGCCTGTGATCGCGGCTGCTACGGCGCAGGATCCATCTATTGCGGCCTGGGGCGATTGTACCGATTCGACCCCGAGACGCTCCACGGCACCCTCGTCGATGACGGGGGTGCGGCGCAGATGGATGTCACCTGCGCGCCGGACCACAAACGCGTGGTGTGGGTAGACTTCCGCGATCCGCCGGGACCGGGCTCGGGCGGCGACGGTCCGCGAATCGGAGGCGAGATCTACATGCACGAATTCGAGACGGGTCGCACCACGCGGCTCACATTCGACTCACCCGACAACCCCATCACGAAGTCGGCCGCCGCGATGGACTCGGATGTCGCCGCCTGGATGGAGCCCTGTGCGGCCTGCGCGAAGAACTTCGACAACTTCTTCGAGTGGTTGAGCGCCCCCAAGACCATCGTGCGCCTCGACATTCCCACCGGGAAGCGCTGCCGCTACGAGAAGGGTAAAACCAGCGCGTACTACGCCGCCGTCCACGGCCACCACCTCTATACCTATTGGGGCCACGATACCGGGCAGTACCTCATCGACATTGACATGGACGACCCGGCCGTGCCGTGGGTGTGCGATCCGTAGCGAGGTGGATCCGCGCCCGCGTTCACGACGCGGACGTGCGTGCTGCGTGCGGCGCTGAATGCGGAGTGGGGGCTTCCATGGGGAGACGTGCGGGGACGATCGCTGCGTCGGCAAAGGAAGTTGCGGATGCGGGGATGCAAGGGGCGGGCGGCTCGGTACGCCTTGGTCCTGCCGCGTTCGCAGACCGCCATGTCCTGCCCTACCTTCGCCGGTCCCAGCACCGACTTCGCGCTCAAGCACATATTGGGCTCGATGAGCACAAGGATGTCTTGTTTGCCTTCCTGAACGACATGCTCGATCTGGGTGGAGTCCACCGGAGTCCATCGTATTCGTCAGGTCGAGCTTGTGCCGCCCGGGCAGCGCCCGCAGGATCCTGAGCTGAGCTTACCCGCTGACGACCAGGATGGCGAGCCAGAATCAGGCCCCGCGCGGGGCGTAACCGCTATCCCTTCGGCTAGCGACGCGCTCCCTACCCCAGCTCCACCACAAACGGTATCGCATACCTCCGAAACACACGGTCATAGCGGATCCCCGGCAAATACCGAGCACCAACACGGGCATAGAGAGACATCGTCGTTGGCAGGCGCAGCTCCCCGAGCTCGTCCAGCTCCACCCTGGCTCGCGCGCCAACGTCGTACAGCGGTGTCTCGGACATTCCACTCGCGCCTTCACCCGGGCGTGCCCGGATCACACCCCATGGGTAGGCTAGGCCCCTTCGCTCGGCGAGCTTGTAGGCGATCATCGCGTCTACGCGGCTGTCGGTGTTGGTGTTGGCCGCGCCTACCCACATGGTAACGCCTCGCCGCAGGCTTTCCTCTTTCATCGCCTTGTACAAGAGTGGAAAGGCCCTTGTGCCCTGCCAGGCGGCCCGCACGCACAACCGGCCAGGCTCGGCGAGCTTTTCCTGACCGAGCGCCCCGTGGTCGAGCTCAAATTGCTTTTCCATTTCCAGGCCAAAGGCCAGCCCGTTGTCATTGGCCACGCGGCTGTTGGGCAGGAGCAACCGGGCCGCGCCCACAACTTCGCTTCCATGGTAGGCCACGAAGTGCAAGGTGCTGTCGATGAGGTCGAAGTCGTCGTGCTCGACGCCCAGAGAGAGCCCCGGGCTTGGCACCATCAACTTCGCCTCTTCTGCAAACACGAGCCATCGGGCCCTGACCGCCTCGGAGAGCTCGGAGACGGTGCGCACTACGCGGCATTCAAGCTGAGACATTGCATTGCTCCTTGCTGGTAGGACTGGTAGCAGGAAGTTGGGGCGTTGAGGCGCCGTCGAAGAATGACGCGTAGGTGATCCGCGTCAGGCGCGCAGAGAAGAGGATCGCTTCGGCCTCGGCCTCGGGAAGGTCCCTGTCGAATACCGCGTCCAGGTGCGCCACATGACCGACGTCGGCCTCGGCATGTCCGCGCAAGAAGCGGAGCGAGCGGCGAAAGCGGGCGCTGTCCGCGCGCGAGGTGAGCTTGTCCACCGCCACGGTGGCTCTGGCGACGGACAGATTCTCAAGAAGGTAAGCCGCACCTAGAAATCCGGCCGGGTGTAGCCCGCTCACGGCCGTGCGATGGTAGGCGACATAGGCGTCCAGCGCAGGTGCATCGTCGTTGAGCGCCGGGAGGTCGACCGCTGCTCCCAGCCCAGCAAGGTCCGCCTCGATCCAGCGTTCGTGCCCCTGTTCTTCCCTGCTCTTCTCGATGAGCAGCGGCGTAAAAATCGACCTGTGCGGGTTGGCTGCTGCAGTCCGAAGAAGAGGCGCCGTCCACTTGATATACCGATGACTTCGCGCCAAGAAGAAGGCAAGGTCGGAGTCACTGGCAGTGCCGCCAAACAGCTTCCTTAGCAGCGGGTGGTTGTCGATATTTTGGATGAGGTAGTGGGTTTCGGCCTTGAGGCAACGTAGCGGGTTCATGCGTCCTCCACAGGGCCCGTCCTGTTGGGCTCCTGTGGGATAAGCGTCTCAGCCGACCGAATTCGTCATTCACGGTCGCGCTGATTTCCTGCTTTTGAGGCGAGCTGGCTGAGAAGTATGTCACGTTCCGTGGCAAGGTGCCCGTTTGGGTAGACGCGCTTGTGCTCGTGCAATGCTGCCTCCGCGAGCTCCGGAGCGCTATGGAGACATTCCATAGCGCGCGCGATCAACTCCCCTTCGCCAGGTATCTTCTCGGCCGTTTTGGTTCGGGGGGCGGACGACGATCGTAGCCGATTCTTCCGCTGCGCCCCATCGTCGGGGAGCGCGCGGCTGTCTTTGGGGGGCACTCGGGCCTCCTCGGGCTTCGGCGGCTCCGGGGGATGCAGTTCCAAGTGCTTCAGGGAACCCATCCTGGCAAAGGGGTCTGTCTTCATCTCAACGGCAGCCTCTTCGATGCTCGGCAGCTGCACGGTCCGGGGGGCAAGAAGCATCAGACCTGACACGCCCAGCACCACGAGAAGGCGCGCGCGGGGGCGGCCAAGCAACCTCCTGATGGTGGATAGCACATCGCGCGCCGTCTTCACGGCAAGAGGAAGAAGCAGAGCCATGCAGGCCATGGCGCGCAAGGCAGCGCGAATCCGAGAGCTCACCGTGTTGGGGCTGGTGCCCGTGGCTTCGCCAATTTCAGACGCGGTTTTGCCCCACACGATATTCGAGACCACGGCCTCTTCTTGCTCCGCTGGAAGGCGGTCCAGCATCTGGTCGACCTGGACAGCCGTGCACGGCGGTGAGCCGACCTCCGACGATCTCATCGACTGCCCTTCGCTGAGACGCCCCCGGCGGAGGGCGGTGCGGAAGTGGTCGATAGCGTCATTTTTCTGGATCGACGCAAGTTGCCGGAGGGCAACCTCATCGTCTGAGGACCAGGCGATCTTGCCTTCGAGCATCGAAACGAAAAGGTCTTGGATCTGGTCTTCTGCGTCCTCCTTCGAGACGCCGCGGTTTCGAGACCGGGAGATAAGGTGCGTACGGGCTTTGACGTACAGTCGAGCGATGATGCCTTGATTTCGGTTACAGCTTCTTCCTTCCATGGTTTTCTCCGTTGTTCTTCCCCCCCGAACTTTCCGCTGCTCAAAACGAGATTGGCGTCACCAACCCCAGCGAAAAAATTCCTGCGACGCGAGACGCGTCCGCGGCCGGAATGTCGGTCAAGAGCACATCGAGCCCCCCCGAGGCCTGCCAGGACAACCGCCAAAACAGCTTCGTTTCGAGGCCCACGCGGACGCCCACGGCCGCGAACGGCCCTGCTTTATCCGCAATGGTTGTCCCGCCTTCGCCACGACGAATAACGCCCGTCGAAGCCGTCAGGCAGCCGAAGGCCGGGTCGCGGTGGCCGCATCCCATGGCCGTCGCGACGAGTCGGGATGCGATGGTGTCCTGATTGACCTCGGTAGCCAAGTCACCCCCGGCCTGGACCTCGACGGAAACGTTGTCAACGCGTCCCCTCACACCGAGCCGAGCGCCAGCGGTCGGCTCTTTGGTCGCACCCGTAGCCGCAACCCCGCTCGCCGAAGCTGACCAGCTCCAGACGTTGCGGTCCACGGGAGCCATGGACACCTCGTCCGTTCGCACGCTCGAGTCTGCCCTGCCAACGATGGTCGCGCTGGCCCGGTCGGGCTCAGACACAACCTCGGCAGGCGCATTCGACGGCTCCGACGTCCTGGGCGGAATAATGCTGTTTGTCTCAGACGCTGCGCTACCTTCGTCGGCCACTGGCCTGCTCGCCAGCAAGAGCACAGAGGCTATCGGCACCGCCATCTTCAGCGCGTCGTCGTAGGTCGCAAAACCCTCCTCCACGCGAGACGGAATTTCCGGGTCGTCCGGTCGCGTAACCACCACGGAGTAGCTGCCGTTCTCCTCGCATACCAGCGTAATCTCCGCGGCGCGCCTCCGCTCGTCTTGGTCAGCCGTCGCCGCGTGGTAGAGATCGAGAACCTCACGACGGACCGCGTCGAGCCCCGTCCGGGCGACCCGCTCCGGACAACTGACGTGGACGACAATCTCAGGCTCCGCCGCGCCCCAACTAGACGACGAAAGCGTGGTTGCGAGTGCGGCGAATGCAATACCGATATTTCGGGTGGACCTGCTCATGACTTGCTCCCAATCTGGCCTTGATGGCCGTTGAGAGTGTCTAATTCACATAACGTGCCAGTCTCCTGGACGAGATTTTCGGTGCTTTGGCGAAGAGACCATACAAAAGGCGTCACCCCCTGGTAACGGGTGTGTCCTCCAGGGGGTGACAGTTGATTAAGGCTTTGTATTTGACGCTTGGCGGTCGCTACTTCTTTGTCGCGAGAATGTCATACAAGCACTTTCGCGAAATGCCTAGGAGCGCTGCTGCTTCTGTTTTGTTGCCACCAACCTCCGCCAGCACTTCCTCCACGAGTCGAAGCTTGAATTCCCTTACCTCATCATCGAGACTCTTGCGCGGTCGCGTCGATACGGGGAGCTGCGGCGGCGGGCGATCACTGACGGGCGCGTCGATCGCGCCCTGAATGTCCCGTGCTTCGATGACGCGCTCCGCACTGTTGACGACAGCCTGCACCACCACATTCTGAAGCTCTCGAATGTTGCCTGGCCAAAGTTGCCCCTGAAGTAGCCACAAGGCCTCCGAGGTAAACGTGGGGACGTCGGGGTGCTTGTCGCGATTCTTCCTAGCGAACGTTGTGGCGATGCCGCTCACCAGAGCGGGAATGTCGTCGGGTCGATCCCGGAGTGGCGGAATGTGGAGTGGAAACACCCTGACCCGTTCCAGGAGGTCCTTGCGAAAAGAGTTGGCGGAGGAATTGGCGTTAATGTCTCGATTGGTCGCCGCGATGATCCGAACGTCCACGGTTATGTCGGAGTTGCCCCCCACCCGTTTCAACTTCCTTTCTTGAAGCACACGCAGGAGCTTGACTTGGAGGCTGGGCGAGGCGTCGCCGATCTCGTCAAGAAACAGGGTGGACCCTTTTGCGACCTCGAAGTACCCCTCGCGGTCATAGGTCGCCCCCGTAAATGCTCCCTTGACGTGACCGAAAAGCTCCGAATCGAGCAGCGTCTCCGACAGTCCTGCGCAGTTGATAGCGAAGGAGTCAAGCTTGCTGCGGCGAGAGCATGCGTGAATGTATTTGGCCATGACCTCTTTTCCGGTGCCCCTCTCGCCCGTGATCAAAACGGGCTCATTATAGTCGGCGTAGCGCCGTGCCTTCTGCAACACCTCTTTCATGGCGGCGCTCTCGGCGATCAGATCGACGTCGACTGCGTCTTGCCGCCGGCATCCAAGGTTGTTGAGCGCACGCGTGAGAGCCTCGTCGAGCATGTGGAACTCAACGGGTTTCATGACGTAGTCCCGGGCGCCGCGCCGCATAGCCTCGGTGCAACAGGCCAGATCGCTCCGATACGTCAGGACGACGATGCCCGTCGTTGGTGCTTTTCTTGCGACAAACTCAACGAGGTCCAAGCCATCTTGAGGGTCGTCGGGCATGCTCAAGTCCGTCAGGACCACGTCCACGCAAATGGCCTGCAGGCGCTCCCGCGCGGCTTGAGCATCCTCCTCCTCGAAGACCTGCCACCCCTTGTGGCTAAGGTAATCAACGATCGGGCGCCTCGCGATCGGGTCATCTTCGACAACAAGAATCGAGGGTTTTGCCTTCATGAACATTGGGGGCTCCTGGCGTCGTATCGTTACGCGTTAGGCCGAAGAAGCTGCAGGCAGCATAATCGCGAACACACTGCCTTTTTGGGGAGTGCTCGTTACCGCGATGGTGCCTCCGGCGGACTCCACGATTCGCTGGGTCATGGCAAGACCAATGCCGTTTCCCCGATCTTTCGTGGAGAACGCCGGTCGGAAAATGCGGCTCATGATCCGCTCCGACATGCCGCTTCCGTCGTCGCGGACCGAAATCATCACGCGCTGCGGCTCTCGCTCAGAGGTCCGCGGGCGCAGGTGTGTCGACACTTGAATCGTCCCGACGCCCCCCGTGGCATGGACGGCATTTTCCAGAAGATTCCGGAGCGCGTGCTCGAAGTCGATGGGCTCCACACATACCGAGTCGACACCCGTATCTAGGTCGAGGACGATGGTCAGGTCGGTGTTCTTGGGGTCCCGTCGGAGCTGCTCGACGCTGTCTCGAACCATCCGGTTCACGATGGTTTGGTGGCCTTCACCCCGCCTCGCGTCGAGGACGGCGGCGACGTATTGGTCGGCCTTCTTTGCCTGATCGATAATTGCACGGTGGTACGCGGCAGAGTCGATTCGTAGCGTTGGGTCGTTGTCGGCCTGTTCGAGCAGTCGGGCGCTGTTGAGTATGCCCGCCAGCGGCCCCCGCATCTCGTGCGCCTTTTCGAACATTTTTTTACCGTAGGTACGCTCCACTTCGTGCCGTCGCCGTTCTTCGTAGGCTGAGAGCCTCCCGAGCGCCGCTCCAACGTCGTCCGCGATCCGCTGAAGTGCCTGCAGATCCGTTGGAAACAGGCCAACTTGAGGCGTGCGCCGCAGCACAAGCAAAAGCCCTACGGCCTGCCCATCGCGGTCACGCGCGGATACGGCGAGGGCCGCTCGGAGGTTACCAAAGAGGTCTAGCAGATTGCGCTCGTCCGCTAAAGCTGGCGCTGGAATCGGTGTCGTCTCCTGCATGTCCGAGACAAGATCGTTGAGGTCTACCGGACCACACCCAAGGCGATCGAGGAGACCAGCTAGCTGGGTGCCCGAAATTCGAGGACCGGGGGACGCATCGTACGAACTGATGCAGTCAAAGGCGTCGTCCCTTGGGCACCAGGCGTAAAAGGCCGCCCCGCCGACTTGGCGCGACCTAGGGAGGTGCTCGACGACGATCGATCCGACGTCCATGAGCGTGGTAGCCCGGGCCAGACTCAATCGAATCTGCCCTTCAGCCCGACCAATGTCCGCGCGCCACGCATATTTGGTGAAGACGAAATTGGTAGCCGACCGGATTTCGTCAAACAAGAACATGAGGACCAGGGTCAAGATCGCAATCGTTGCCAACCATGGATCGGGGGCATCGTCATCCACACGCGCGGCGAGCCTCGAAAGTCCCGTCAAAACAAGCGCCATGGCTAGACCAAGAACAAACATGGTAAGACCCTTGGCGGCAATTTCTCTCAAATCGAGGAGGCGACCCCGCTCCGAGGCCTCCGCCAACGCGATGAGGAGAATGGCACCCGCAATCGTGCCCGGCCAAAAGGGCTGATTTTCCAGGGTCAGGTAGTCCGCGCCTACCAACATGACGTCCGCCAAGGCCGCCGCGACAGCCACCAGGAAGATGACTAAAAAGACAAGGATGCTTCGATGACTGCGCCCCTTGGTTCGCGTGTAGCCTAGCCACAATGCCACCGCCCCGACCGCGGAGAACCCAAAGACGTGGAGGAATGCCGCGGGCCACAGAAGCATGTTGTCATCGAGCAGGAACGCCCCTAGGATGAGCAACAGTGTGCCCGCTGGGGCCCCCCAGTGGCGCAGCGGTCTCAGCCACTTCGGAGCGGCATCACGCGGCAAGAAGCGTTGAATGAGCCAAAGGCTGGTAAGAGGGAGCGTCGATGCAACAACCACCGCCGCACGTGGCAGCCACCCAGAGAAGGTCGCTGTCAAGGACAGCAGGGGGAGCATGTACCAGACGCCAACATTCAGAGAGAACAGGCCAAACGCGGCCTTGGTGGTTCCAGGTAAGATCTTTCCTCCTCGCATCTCCAAAACGCCTTTGGCGCCGATGACGATCGCGAGAAGAATCGCAAACGCTCCCCAAAGGGGACGCGGGATCGACTGAAGAGTTGTCATCCTCGTGCTCCTGTTCAGTGTGGCAAGTTGGCCCAGCAATTCGTGCGCCCTTGTCGCCATGCGTCAAACTAGTTTGGGAAGGCGCTATTTATCGCGGTGCTGAAATGACGCGCACTGCATACGTGGTGAGACGTTACCGTCTTTACACACTTGACCGCGAAGTTTGATACCTTGTTGTTACACCCCCGCGATTGGACTGTAGCGGTGCTGCAATGATTGTCTCAGACGTTTATGTTCGTCGAGGTGCCCTGTAGACACAAGTATCCTAAAGGATAGAACTGGCCGGAAGGTCGACCTACACTTGCTCAACAGGATCTACTTGGTATGCTCGGGTAGGATGTGCACGCAGACGCGCCACGGTTTCTCGCGCTTGACCCCGCCTGCACGTGGCCGCCCCACGGTCGACGTGCTGCGAGTGCTCCATCCCCTTCAGACCCGAAGAACGAGCGAGGGGGGCCGTTGCGCGCGGCCGGCCCGACCTTCTCTCCTGACGGCATGGCGCGACACCTCGCGGAGCTTCGCGCGCTGACGGATCTACCCCCCCGTCTCCGCAAGGCCGCTAAGCAACCGCGCTCGAAAGCACACGCTCGAGCCGCGTGAGCCCGCCGCGGATGTCGTCCATCGACACCGCACCCACCGAAATGCGGAACCAGCCGGTGTCTTCCCGCAAGCCAAAGGCCTGGAACGGTACGATGGCAAGGCCGGCCTCCGACAGCAAAAGCTTACGGATGTCCTCGTTCGTCGCGAGCTTCTGCCCACCCGCCGACCTTCCCACGAGGTCGAAGTGCACGGACAGGTAGATGGCTCCCTGCGGCACGATGGCGTCCACCGGTAGGCCCCGCTGCTTCATGCCCGAGATGCCTTCGTACAGGGCGTCGAGACGGGCCCTGACCTCGGCCTTCATGACCTTGTGGAAGGCGGTAATCACGTCGGGAGAGTCGAGCAGCCGGGCGGCAGCCATTTGCTCGGGCTTGGGCGCCCAGGCGCCTACGTGCCCCAGGATGTCGGCCATGCGACGGCGCATGGCAGGCGGCATGACGCCCCAACCTACCCTGAGGCCCGTGGCGCAGAACGACTTGGAAATGGCGTCCAACATCAAGGTGTACGGGGCCACCTCGGGCACCAGCGCCACCGGATTGGCATGGATGGCCTTGCCAAAGGTCAGGGTCCAATAGACCTGATCGTAGACGAGATAAAACGGCCTCGCGCCGGCCTTCTCGCGCCTGCGGTTCTCTTCGACCACGAGCTCGGCAATCTTGCGCAGCTCGTCCGGGTCAATCACGGTGCCTGTGGGGTTGAGCGGGGAGTTGATCATGAGCACCCTGGCTTCGCCCACCAACGGCCTCAGCATGTCTGCCGTGGGGAAGAAGTTGGTCTCAGCGGTGACCGTCAGCTCAATGGCCTTCGCGCCAATCATGCTAGCATAGTGGTTGTTGTTCCAGCTCGGAACGGCGTAAATCACCGTGTCTCCCGGATCTACCATGGTGCGATAAGCACCGTAGATCAGGGGACGGGCGCCGCCTGCCACGAGCACGCCGTCCACCGGATAGGTAATGCCGAGCTCCCTCTCGTACCAGCGCGCAATAGCCTCGCGGAGCACGGGGACGCCGTCGGAAGGTGGGTAGTTGGTCTGACCCTCACTGAGGGCCTGCACCGTCCACTCGCGGAGCTCCTTCGGAATCGGAAACTGCGCGGGATCGAAGTCGCCCACGGTCAGATTGCATACGCTCGAGCCCTGGGCCTTCATTTGGCGAACGGCCGCCGCTATCTTGAGGATTTCAGAGCCAATGATGCCCCGCGCCAGAGAGCTGAGGCCTTGGTCCGAGGTTTCGAGCGGGGGGAATGGGAGTGCTGTCGCCATGGGGAGCTTATACCCGCACGACGCCTATCTCGAAAGCGGCACCCGGGGGATTTCCGGCGTGAGATCGCTGGTGAGGCTGACCTTTTCCAACGATCGCTGCCTCATCGAGGCCAAGCGCACCCCCAACACCTCCTCGCTTGCCGCTCGCGTCGCCAACACGTAAGCAAAACAACGTTTTGGCGAAGCGCCCACGGCCACCAAGCTGGCGGAGAGAGCCTGGCCCGGCGCCCCGGCGAACACGGTCACCGCCACGTACGTGTCGAAGCCCTCGGGCACCGCGAGCGGGCCCTCGTCGACCACGACGCCGTCGGAGCGCTCGGGCAAGACCCCCCGCACGCGCAGCTCGGCCTCACAGCTTGCGCGATTGGGGCGAAAATCGGGCCTAAACAGCCGAATGCGCAGGCTCGTGCCGGTGGGCGCATGGACGGCGCGCAGCTCGCTCTCGGTCTCTTCGATGCGAAAGTTGCGACGGTCGGGCAGTGGCACGACGAGGTCGAAGCGGCGCGACGCATACGGCTCGGCCTCGGAGTCGAGGCGCGGCTCGGGCCGGCGCTGCAGCTTGGCGGGGGACGAACGCTCGGGCTCGACAGGTGCGGAAGCGCCGCAGCCCGCGACGAGAGCGCAGGCCAAAAGGGGCGCGCACAGAGCCCGGCGAGGCAAGCTCAGACCTTGGTGAGCCACTCGGGATGGGAGTCGTCGGGGCCGCGCACGATGCCGAAGAAGCGCTCTTGGAGGCGCTTGGTGATGGGTCCGACGAGGCCCGTGCCGATGCGACGATTGTCGACCTCGCGGATGGGCGTGACCTCGGCGGCGGTGCCCGTGAAGAAGGCCTCGTCCGCGAGATAAAGCTGATCGCGGGTGATCATGCTCTGCTCCACCACGAGCCCGGCCTCGCGCGCCAAGACGAGCACCGAGTCCCGCGTGATGCCTTCGAGGATCGTCGCGGACAGGGGCGGCGTTCGCAGCACGCCGTCGCGCACGATGAAGATGTTCTCGCCCGGGCCCTCGGCCACGAAGCCGTTGGTGTCCAAAAGAATGGCCTCGTCGTAGCCGGCCATCTTGACCTCGCGCTTGGCGAGCGTGGAGTTCGTGTATTGCCCGCTGATTTTGCCCTTCGAGAGCGCGGCCGAAATGTGGTTGCGGGGCCAGCCGGCGATCTTGGTGCGCACGCCGTTCTTCAGACCCTCTTCGCCGAGGAAGGCGCCCCAACGCCAGGCGATGATCGCCGTCGCCACGAAGTTGTCGGGCGCGTAGAGGCCCATGGCGCCGTCGGCGACGTACACCAGCGGCCGTAGGTAGGCTTCGACGCCGCCGTTGGCGCGCAGCAGCTCGACGCAAGCTTCGACGATTTGCTCCTCGCTGTAGCGCGGCTCGATCATCACGAGCTTGCACGAGTCCATCAGCCGACGAATGTGCTCGCGGAGGCGGAAAACATAGGTATTTCCGTCGCTACGTTTGTAGGCGCGTATGCCTTCGAAGGCGGCGGTACCGTAGTGCAGCGAGTGCGTGAGCAAATGGACCTGGGCGTTTTCCCAGCTCTTGATTTCGCCATCCATCCAAACCCTGTCGAGGCCATCGACATGGGGCCCGCTCGTCCTGCTGCTCGCCGCCATCAAACGCTCTACTTTCTCGCGTCGTAAGAGACGCGCAAGCTATCGCTTAGTCGTTCCCGCGGGGCGCGCCAATAGCACGAAAAGTGAGCCCGAAAAGCCGTCTTCGTCGGGCACCGACGCGAACGCGGCGACGAAGCGGGCGACCTTGCCTTGGCTCAACCACGCGCCGATTTCGCCGCGCAAGACCGCGTGACCGCGGGGTGAGTGGGAGCCCTTGCCGTGCACCACGACGAGCACGCGGTCCCCTTCGGACGCACGCTTCTTGACGAACGCCTCCAACGTCGCGCGGGCCTCGTCGGCGTGAAGACCGTGCAGATCGAGCTTGCCGTCGACGCCGTAAGCTCCCTTGCGCAAGCGCCGAAGCTCCCGCGGATCGACATCGATACGGCGACCATCCAAGAGGCGACCATCGTCGCTGACATCGAAGCGCAGGCCGTCGCTGACGAGCGCGCGAAGACGCGCGCGCGCCTCGTCTTCCCGCGGATCGGGCGCGTGAGCGTGAGTGGCCCCCTTGTCGATGCTGCTCGCCGTCTTGGGCAAGCGGCGGGACTTCGTGGGCAGCTCTTGGACGCCGGTCATGTACGCCGCAAAGCTCTCCTGCGGCGCGCTCGGCTTGACAGCAACGTCGGTCGTTGGGCGCGCCGGAGGGGGCTTGGAAGCGCGCTTTGCGGGGGCCGGCGCGGGGGCCTTCTCGTGCCCAGCCCGGGCCGCTTTTGCCCGCTTTTCGATGGCCGAGAAGGGCAGATAGAACGGCACCTCGGCCCCCGACGGTGATGCCTTTTTAGCTTTTTTTGCAGGCTTTTTTCGCGATGCGCTCATCGGCCCTCCAGCTCTTCCTCGAGACCGCGGAGGGCGAAGCGAAC
>CAYLJT010000022.1:0-24874 GCA_964383995.1 uncultured Polyangiaceae bacterium | reverse complement strand
AGGTATTCCACGAGCTCGTCGAGATCCGGGCGGAGGTACGCTTCTCCGCCAATCAGCGCCACCTCGCGGCAGCCGAGGCGCGCTAGGCTGTCGCCTACCCGAAAGCACTCCTCCGTCGTCAGCTCCCGCGCGCGCCTACCACCCGCCCGCGAGCCGCAGTGCGCACAGGGTTGGTCGCACTTGAGGGTTATCTCCCACACCGCAAAAATGGGCCGGTATTTCTCGAAGTCTTCGGGCAAAAGACCGCGCGCGGGGGCCTTCACGAAGTTGGCCATCCGGTCAGGATAGCGGAGCGGAGACTCTTGCGCTAGAGCCCCGAAAGGTCCTACCTTCCATCCATGCTCTTCCGCGAGACGTTTTTGGCCTGTCCGTCTTGTGGCTGCCATTTCAAGCGCGGCGAGCCCCAGTGTCCCCACTGCGACGCCGTCGTTGAGTTGGAGCACGGTCGGGTCGCTCCCACCGCGGTGGCGCTTTTCCTGGGCCTGTCCGCCGCCTTCCCATTGGCGTCAAGCTGCTCGGATGAGCGTAATAACACGGGGACCGGTGGCTACGCGACCTCAAACTATACCGCCACCGACTACGGCACGGCCACGACCGGCGACTACCCCCCTAACGACTACTCCGCCACAACCAGTACGACCCAAGCTACAACGTCGAACGGCGGCGGCGGCTTTGGCGGCGCAGGAGGCGTAGGAGGTCAAGGAGGCGTGGGGGGTCAGGGAGGAGCGCTCGGCTGCGGCTCGGTCGCCGACCTCGATCCGACCTGCGAAGGGTGCTTGACGGCGTCGTGCTGCAGCGACCTTGCCGCCTGCGAAAACGATCCTTCCTGCCTGTCTTGCCTCGACGGCGACACGGCCTCCTGCGGCAACACGTCGGTCACGCTCGTGCTCTGCGCCCACCAAAACTGCGACGAAGCCTGTGCGGGACCGGCCCTGACCGACTGCATGCCTCCCTCCCCTGCCCCGTCGCAGGGCGACTGCGTCGATCCCCAAGCCCTGTGCAACCCGGTCACCAACGCCGGTTGCAATGGGCAGGCCTGCCGTCCCGGCGTCAACGGTCCTAGCTGCGGAGCCGCCTCCGCTGCGGCCGTGTGCGCTACGTGCATCGTCGACGTCGAGTGCCCCGCCTCCACCGTGTGCGTGTACGACGGATTGATTCCTTACCTGGGTCACTGCTCTCCGCTTTGCTGCGGCGACGCCGATTGCAGCATCGGGACCTGCCAACCCCTCGACGCGAGCTCCTCGCTCGGAACCTGCGTCGCCCCTTGAACGCCCGCTAGCCACCTATTGTCTCGGACATTTCCCCCACGAGCCAACCCATGGATGTCGTTTGCCCCCACTGCGGTGCCCCCCGAAAGGGCCCTTCCTGTCCCTATTGCGGCGTCGTGTTCGGCGGCGGCGGCAAGGTCCCCGTCGGCGGCGCCGGCATGCCACCCGGCATGCCCCCCGGCGTGCTCGAAGCCCTGCGCAGCGGCAACAAAATCGGGGCCATTCGGCTGTACCACAAGGCCATGAAGTGCAGCCTGCTGGAAGCGAAGCAGGCCGTGGAAGCGCTGGCTGGGTAGCTCACACAGGGACCCTTGCGGAGCGTGCTCGAAGCGGCGTAGACTAGCGGCGTGATTAGCCGGGAGTAGCTCGCTAGGAACGTGTGGGTGCCGCGATGTGGTTTTGCCTGACCGAAGCTTTCATCTGCGTCAATTGCGGTGCCCCCCACGACGGCGGTACCGAGTGCAGGATCTGTGGCCTTTTCTTCGATATTGGGGCTCCTGCGCGGCGCGCTCGCTGGGTACCCCAATCGGTGCTAGACCGCCTTCACGACGGCAAGCGAGTCGAGGCGATCGACCTCTACAAGACCCTGACAGGGTGCAGCCGGCGCGACGCCGAAGCCGCGATTCGGGCCTTCGAGAACTAGTCGGCATTTGTCCGAGACAAATTCGGCAGGGTCTTTTGGACACCGGACGGCGGGGGGGGTAGGCGCCTCAACGGGTGAGCACCTCGCACCCGTGTCGGGTCACCAGCACCGTGTGCTCGAATTGCGCGGACAAGCTGCCGTCCTCGGTGACGAGGGTCCAGCCGTCTTCCAACGTGCGGACGGCGGCCCGACCCAGGTTGACCATGGGCTCGATGGTAAACGCCATGCCGGCGCGCAGGCGCAGGCCCGTTCCGTGGACGCCGACGTGGCTGACATGGGGTGGTGCGTGCATCACCCGCCCGATGCCGTGCCCTCCCACCTCGCGCACCACGCTGCAACCCTCGGCCTTGGCGAGGGCGACAACGGCGGCCCCGATGTCGCCCAGCCGGGCGCCGTCACGGACCACGGCGATCCCGGCGTCTCGGCAGCGCCTTGCCACCTCCACGACGTGCCTTGCCTCGGGGCTCGGCTCGCCAATGAAGAATGTCGCGGAGGTGTCGCCATGGAAGCCTTCGAGGCACGTCGTCACGTCCACATTGACGATGTCGCCCGGCGCCAAGAGCTCCTTCGGGCTTGGAATGCCGTGGCAGACCACGTGATTTCGGCTGGTGCACACGGCGGCTGGGAAGCCGTGGTAGCCGAGCTGGCTCGGGGTCCCTCCGCGGCGCCGCGTGTCCTCGCGCACCCAGTGGTCAATCTGCGCGGTGCTGATTCCAGGTCGCAGACGCGAGGCCACGTGCGCCAAGGTGCCGGCGGCGGCGGCACCGGCGTTGCGGAGCAGGGCGACTTCTTTGGTTCCGAACAGGGTGATGGCCACGAAGCGACCCTTCCCAAAGCCCGGTGCGCCCGTCCAATACCCTTTGGGTATGGCGCTTTTCCTACCCTCGGCGCCGTGCTATGAAATGCGCGTGAGCGTCGCGCAGATTCAATACTTCGTCGCCATCGCGGAAGAAGGGCACATGGGACGCGCGGCCGAGCGGCTCCACATCGCCCAGCCTCCCCTGTCGCGCTCGCTGCGCAACCTGGAAGACGAGCTGGGTGTGCCGCTGTTCGAGCGCACACGGCGGGGTATGAGGCTCTTGCCCGCGGGTCAGACCTTCCTCCAGCACGCGCGCGGCATCCTGGGCGCCATCCAGGCCGCGGCGCGGGCCGTGGGCGCGCCGCCGGGGAACGAAGGCGCTCGCCCTCCCCTACCCAAAGAAACGTAGGCGCAAGGCGCCCCCCTCGGCTACCCTAGGGCGTGCGCATTGCGGTACCTCCCGTCGTTGCATGCCTCCTGCTGGGCCTCGTGGGGCCGTCCGCAGCGCGGGCACAAGATGCGCCGAGCCCCGCGCAAGAGGCAGCGCCGAGCACCACGTTGTCCGAGACAAACGCCGTCCCGGTCCCACCACCGCAGGCTCCTGCCGAGGTGCTTCAAGTAGCAGGACCTCCCCCCGAGCGTCCTCCGCCGCCGCGGCGCCCACGGCGCCCACCGCGCGGCCTGCCCGAGCCCCGTCGCAGCACGCGGGTGTCCGACGGCGCGGGCCCGCGTCTAGGCTTTGGCCGGGTCTGGACGGAAGACCAGAACAGGGGCTACTACGGGCGCTTCGAGAGCGAGTACTTCGAGATCAGCGGCCTTACCATCGTCGGCTCCACGGTCGGCTTCGAGGGCTGGGGCACCGAGGGCGGTACCGGAGGCGGAGCGGCCTTACCATTGGGCGTCTTCGCCGGCCTGCGCGGAGGGCCGTTTCAGGGTCCGAAGGCGCCGCTCTTGTTCGTGTCGGTAGGGGTCGGCATCGACGCGTTTGTGTTCGACCGCCTGGACGATCAAACCGCATTTGGCCTGCTGTCGCCGTTTGGCTCCGCTACAGCGGGGATGGAGCTCGTGCCTGGATTGCGCCTGCTCGGCGAAGGAAGGGCGGTGTACAGGTGGCACTGGACCGCGCCCAACGTGGAGCAGCTTCAGGTGGGGCTGACCTTGGGGGCCAACTCCACCCTCTGGGACGGACCGTAGGCGGAGGGCCTAGACGCGGCTTTTTTCGACGACTTCGCGAAGGATGGGGTTGATTTCCGAAGCCTTGGCAAAGGCCTTGTCGGCCTCGCCCTTCGCGCCGAGGCGATCGTGCGCAACACCCAAGTTGAACCAGGTTTCCGCGTGGGCAATCACAGGAATCCCTGAGCGCTCCGCGAGTTCTTGCAGGCGCTGAGCCGCATCTTTCCAGACCTCGGGGTCCGAGGAATCCAAGCGCATGTCGGCGCGTATGCGTTCGATCTCCCAAGGGAGAATGTCGGGATGGCGGGTAGCAAGATCGGTAACGACCTGGTCGGCCTCATCGAGCAGACCTGTGCCAACGAGACCCCGCAGCAGCGGATCGATAATGCGCAGCTCGTTTGCCGTGCCCAGTTGCTCCTTTAGCACATCCATTGCCGCAGCATTGAGCGACACCGCTGCGCAGACAGCGGCCCAAAGGAGGCGAGCTTCGACCGGTGGCGTCTCAAAAGAGGGCAGAAACTGAGTGACGTCATTGGCGACGTCCAAGTCTTGGCCGAACGCCAGCGCAAGCCAAAGTTGGAACACCCTTGGATCGCCAGGCTCGGCGAGGTCGCCCGAAACGAAGGACACCGATCCAAGCCATTCGCCTCGATACCTTCGTAGGGCCCAGCGAACGGGCTCCCTGAGATTCTGAGCGATGACGGTGAAAAGACTCTCACTGAGTGCCGGAAAGGACGCCAAGTCGCTCCCACGTAGCAGAGCGTTCAGGCTCGCGCGGACCCGATCCTCAAACCCAGTCGACAACACCAATGAGCAAAGGTGGCTTCGATGGAATCGAACGGGAAGCGTCTTAGTTTTCACCTTTGTACCGCTCCAGACCAGATCTGCGATGTCGGCTAACCGAACTCCGGCTCTGTGATCGGTGTGAACAAGGACAAGGAGCCCGGAGGTCCGAAGGGCATCTAATAGACGGAGCACCGCCATCAACCGACCAGGGGTGGACAGAAGCGCCTCGATCCCCTGAAATAGACAGGCGTTGGCTCGCATTGAGCCCACCATGTCGAGCACGGCCCACGCAAGGCTCGCGGCACCTTCGTGCTCAAATGTTGTTGCCCGGACCGAGCCACAACGGATTTCCGTTTTGGGCCCACACGAGACCTCTACCCAAGTATACCCAGGGACTGATCGCAAGATCCGTGTCGCGCGCGCCCCAATACTCTCGTAGATCGAAAGTACAAGGCTATTGCGCAACTCCGTCCATGCAGCGGCGAAAGGAACGTGGACGGTGGGCAGGTGGTGCGCGGCCGAATAATGTTCGCCCGGAGCCCTATCGATCTTGAGAGCTTGCATTCTAAAAATGTCGGGCCAAACGGCGGGATGAACGGCCTCCAACCCGTAGTCATGAGGTCCGGGAATAGTCACCGCATACCTGCACTTGGGCAGCGTCAACTTTCGTCTAAGCTCCTGCGTTTCAGAGTCCGGGGCTAGCGTTAAGTCGAAGACAACATCGACCACGAATGCCGACCAAGCAAACGACCGCTCCCCCAACTCTTCCACAAGAATAACCGAGATTCCCTCATTCTCCAGCCCCTGTACAAATGCCACGAGATCGGCTCGAATGGCCCCCTCGGTCTCCGTAGGATCGGGCAAGGTGAGCGCATCAATCACCACGACCCGCGCGGAGACTGCCGGGATGCCGCTGTCTACCTCGTCCGGGTGCAACAACCCCCACACCGTATCCATACTCGTCCTGCGCCGCTCCGCACTGGAAGCAACAGGATGTCCAGGTCGGCTCTCCACCAAGTGATGCACGAGCAAGTCGCCCGCCTTCGGCTTCTCCCCTGGCCAAACGTCGACCGCGTCTTCTTTCAACCCAAAGAGCTTCGCCTTGAAGGCTACCTCCACGGGCGAAAACTCCGTGGTAAGGTAAAGCACGGTCCCACCTCCGTGCTTCGCGATTCCATGGGCAAGACCCACCGCCAACGTCGTCTTTCCAGCACCCGGACCGCCACGCACCAAGATGGACGTCGTGCCGACTTCCGCCTCCCCTTTTATCGGCAGGGGTAAGCCAGGCGGCGAGAACAGGTACTCCATGTGCCGTATCGGCAAATCAGTCAGAACGGGATCCGTCACGCCGCGGCCCTCTTCTTGATGCGGCTCAGACTGCTCTTGATTGACTTTGCACTCTCGCGCTCCATGGCGTCGCGAAAACGCGGTCTCGGACCCGACTCGGGAGGTGACTCCACAAGCTCGCTCGTCAGCTCATCGTACCGCTTTCTGACCGCATCCGCAAAACCATCGCCCCGGGAGCTTCGAGCCATATCCAGGTAGCCCTTTGCCCTCAGCGTGTTGCCACAGCGATCGTGGCACAGTGCCAACATTGCAATCGAATCCGATGTCATGGCTCGCTCGAGAACAAACGCCCTCGACGCCGCACGAAGGGCACCTTGCCAGTTGCGCCTCCGCGCCAGTGTGAAGGCGCGCCCGGAAGCTCGGCTTGCCCAGCCGTCGCGCAGCTTGTTGGCCTCCGGCTCGCGCACAAGGCAGCCCCAACTGCCATCGTTGACCCGAACGTAGTCCAACAGCAACACACCGCTGGTTTTCAGCTCTTCGAGGGCTGCCTCTCGCCCGTCGAAGGTCTCTCGCAAAAGCCACAGCGCCGACCCGAGCCTGACAGGTAGGGCGGGGTCGAGCAAGATGGCTTGCTCGGCGCGCACAAGACCGCGAAGGTCGTCCCTGGATAGGATCTTCCCATCCAGGGCTCCTTCTTCCAGGTAGGTCGTCACTTGGAGCAGCTTCTCAGGATCATGACGCGAAGCGACCACGATATTCGCCCGGTCAAAAGGCGCCTTCCCATGCAGCAGAGTCAGGGCTCCGACAATCTGCGCGTCGTCGAGCTTCACGCTGCCTCCTTTCGAGTCCGCTCCAGAATACGCTCGGCAATGCTCTCCAACACCTCGTTTTCAACCTTTGCGACGCGGGCTCTCGCCATGAGGTCGTCGGGTAGCTCTTCGAGCAGGGAAGGGCGAGCCGCGACAATGTCGCAGACACCCGGTTGTCGCAAGGTCAACGGCACGTCATCATGCGCTTGCACTTCGATGGTCCACACGCGGCGGTCGGACGAATGGCTGACGAGCCCATGATACGTTGGAAAATCGGGCTCGCTCCGGTGCCCGCGGGTCACGTAGTCGAACGGCTCATGAAAATGCGCGGCAATAAACGCAGCCGAGAAGGACACCAGATCATGGCCCCATCCGAGATGTTGCGTGAAGAAACGGTCCTTGGCCGCACCGTCCCAACGGGCGAGTAGGCGCGGTTCCCTGGGCTCACTGTATCGCTCGATGGAACCGCTGTCGAAAGGAGTGAATGACGCCGGCCGCGCGAGCACGGCTTCGGCGTCAAACACAAAGGCGAGCGGGCCGTCGGGATAGGCGCCGCAGCCCAGGAAAAAATAGGCGGCGCGAGTCACGCCCGCGGCCTTCTCGCGCTCCCCCATGCAGGGCTCCCCTGCGGCTACGACGCGATTGCTCAGCAGCGATCGCCACTGGATCTCGGCCCCGGGCTTAGCGGTTCGATGCACCAAGGGAAGGTGTTTCGCCATCGCGCTTGCTCGCGCGTGTCCTTGCCACGCGCACCGATGTCGATCGTCGTCTTCCACGGCACGCTCGGCCAAGGGCGAAAGGACATCGTCGATGGAACGCATGGCGCCGTTTAGGCTAGCGTATGCTGCGCAGCCTTTCCAGCCCGCGCGTGGTCCGACCGTAGGCGGAGGCCTAAAACCGCGCTTGCGCGCTGGTGCCGAAGCCGAAGAAGTGTGGATCCAAGAACGAGCGCAACACCACGGTGCCTTCGTTCGGATCGCGCTCGACGACGGTGCCGTTGTTGTCGTTCACGTATTGGAACCAGACCAGCGCCGAGAGGATGCGAGAGATGTCCCACTTCAGGCTGGCGCGGGCCTGGATGATCGGCACGGCGTCTTGGTTGAGCGGCAGGATCGAGTAGTTGCCCTGATCGCGGATGGTGACCGTGCGGCTTACCTCGACGCCAAACGCGTCGACCGAGTTGGAGCTGAACGTGGACGGGAGCTGGACACCCGCGCCGACGCCGGGCGTCAGGTGGAGCTTCGGGAAGTTATAGTCAGCGGCCAACGCGAAGAACAGCTCGTTGCCGGTCTTTGCGTCGTCCGGCAAGGTCTGGAAGGGGATGTAGCTCGGCTGGTTGCGCAGGATGAACGGTACATCGCGGTAAATGGCCGTGATGCTGGCCCTGGTGTAGCCGCTCTTGATCGTGCCCTGAACGGCCACCGCGCGGGCTGGCTGCAGCGTCGTCGCTCCCGGCGCATCGAAGTCTTTCAGGTGCTGCATGAGCTGGGAAGCTTCCACGCTCGCCGACCACACCGTCTTGTTCTCTTCGTACTCTTCGGGCTTGAAGATGATGTCGGGCTTTTGGGGGTCGTTGCGGTAGAGGCGCAGATCGACCGACGACGTGCTCTTCATGTCCTTGTCGTGGACGAAGACGCGGGCCGAACCGCCGAAGGTGTACACCGGCTCGCCGGCCACGTCGGGCAGCTCGAAGGTACCCTGCTGGAAGTAGCCGGCACCCGCGTCGACGCGCACGTTCTCGGTGATTTCGACGCCTCCGCCGGCCAGCGCGCCGTAGTTGGTCTGACTGAGGCGAACCTCGTCGATCTCGGAGCCACCGCCCACGAGCACCTGCTCGACCTGGGAGATGGTAGCGAACTTCAAGCCCGCGAAGGCGCTGAATTTCGCGTGGTCGTATTGGAAGCGGAAGCCCGGAGAGCCGCCCTGGATACGTGGAAAGATCGACTGGTTGATGTAGGGGTTCGTGCCGCCCCAGGAGAGGTCGTACAGATACCCTAGGCGGAAGCGGTCGGTGTCGATGGGCCACAAGGTCGCGCTGAAACCTTCCTTGCCGTCCATCTTGCCATCGGTGTGGTAGAAGACGCGGATGAACGAGCCGGCGTCGCCGAAGATTTGGTTGACGTTGCCGGTGCCCTTGGCCAGGGCCGCCATGTCGAGGCGCAGGATCATCGACGCTTCCGTGTCCAGATCGTCGATGAACGCCGGCATCTTCTTGTAGAGAGCCAGGTGGGTCAGGTTTTCGCGACCGCCAAAACGGGAGTTGAGGTTGTCGAAGAAGAGCCTGTATTGCTTGCGATCGCCGGTGCTGAAGTTGGGCGAGAGGGGCTGCGCCTGACCCGTGCTGTGCAGCACGTCGTCGTCGCCGAGGGTCCAGGAGAGCCGCGTGTCCATGAAGTCGCCGACGCGCACGGCGGGCTCTTCCTTCGGGGGCTCGGCCGCGGGAGGTCCGGACAGAAACGGCGCCGCCGGGGGAGGAGGCGGTTGCATGGGAGGCGGCGGGGCGACGGGCGCGCGCAGGGCCTGGGCCCGAGCGGCGGCCTCTTGCGAGCGCGCCGAGCTTGCGTGGCTGGCGATCACGTCGAACTCGGAGCGCGCGACGTCTTTGAAGCCCTGTTTCTCGTGGCAATCGGCCAGATCGAACAGCGCATCGTCGGGGGAAGGTGCATCGGCAGACGCGGCCTTTTCGCGGGTCGCCGCCTGGTAGCCTTGCTCGAACAGCAAGCATGCGCCGGCGACGTCGCCGGCGGCCAGCGCCACCCTGCCCTGCTCGCGCAGGGAGGCCGACGTGGGCGGTGTCGGCGCTGCCGTGGGCGGAGCGTCCCCGTACGGATCGGGCGTTTGGGCGAACGCCTCCGCAGAGATTGCGAACAAGCTTAGACCGAGGGCGATGGGGCGAAGGCGCATAGCGGAGGGCTCAGTCAGAGATGACGTCGTTGTCGTCGAGCGAGCGGAGATCGACGCAGGCTTCTTTGGAGGTAAGCGGCTTGTTTTGGGGGCAGCGATCTTCTGGACAACACCCCACCGCGTCGCAGACGAGATCGTCGACGCAGCGGGTCTCGATGGTCCAGTTGAGCGACCCTCCAGAGAAGTTTCGCAGGGTGCCCGTCACCGAGTCCAAGACCTTCCCTCGGTAGGCCACCGGATCGAAGTCGGCGGAGCCCGTTTGCACGAGGATCATGGTGCCCACGTCGTCGTGAACCTTGAAGGAGCCGCGGGCCGAAAACGCCGTCCACTCGACGCAGTCGGGGTTGTCCGAGCAGGCGTCCGAACAGGAGCCCTCGGCGTCGCTCAGGAAGTCGACCTGACCATCGCCGTTCAGGTCGCAGCTCGACTGACCGTCGGCAAAGACGTTGTCGATGGCAGGCGCAGGTCCAAAGTACTTTCCGACGGTGACCCCTTGCACGCGCACCAAGCCGCTCTCCAGAGCTTCCATGGCGAGGGGGCTCGAGATCTGGTCTTTGGTCAGCACGGTGGGCTCAGGCACCTCGCACTCTTCGCCCTCGAAGGGATAGTCGAGCTTGTAGGACGGGAAGGACAGCTCGGTGAACCCGAAGAACTCGTTGACCGTTCCGGCAAGGTAGTCGACCCTGTCGCAGACACGCATGAACGCCGGGGACGAGAAATTGAAGGCGAAAATGTTGTTGTAGCCGGCCGTGGCGTTGTTCAGGTCGGTCACGTAGAAGCCGTCCTTCGAGAGCCGGGTGACCACCAGATGCGCCGGGGAGCGGGTCTCGACCTGAATCGCCTCGAAGGGGTAAGGTGTGGTGGTACCGCCGCCCTGAATGTCGAAAATGCGCGGGCGAGAGTAGGCGATCGCCTGGGAGACGCCGACCGCGAAGGAGCCACCTTCCTCGCTGTCGTCGTCGGCGAACGCGCAGCCGGGATCGGCAGGGAAGTCGATCAGGTTGTCGTAGTCGTCGTCGATACCGTCGGCGCACGACGGTGTGGCCCCTTCAGCGGCGGGTTGGTAGCCGAGATCTTCGACCCACAAGCGGGCGTCGCCGTAGACCGCGGTCACCGTGGCAAGGCCCGAAGCCTTGCCAGCGTGCAACATGATGTTGCGGCCCTCGGCGCCGTCGCCCGCCACGGAGAGCACGGTGCCAGGTTTCGTCGAGAGGCGCACGAGGCCATCCACGGGCTCGAGCGTTCCGCGGGCGTTTCGAGCCTCGATGGTGAACGTCCAGACCTCGTTGACGTCGCCCCGATTGGCAGGGAGCGGAGCATCCACGGGCGGCGGCTCCCGACCGTTGACCTGGGTGATGACCACGGAAAAGCTCTGCAGGCCCGTCGGCGAGTCGCCGTCGACCGTACAGCCCGCGGCCAGGACAGGAAGGAGCAGGAGGGCAAAACCAAGCAGCCTCATTGTCCCACCATTTTCATGCGACCGTCCGAGGCGTTGCCCAGACGCTTGTCGACACAGGCCAGGAACTTACACATCTCACCCCCCGTCGCGCAGGGAGAAAGGGAGGTCTCGCAAGCGGCCTGCGCCGCGCTCGTCGGCGCATGCTCACAGGTCTCGCGTTGGTATTTGGCCACATCGATGCGGCATTGGGCGAGCACGCACGAGCCACCACCGTCGCAAGAGCCCCCCGCGTCGCTCTCGCAGGTGTCACCCTCGGTGACGTTCTGCGGACACGCGCAGACGAAGCCTTCCCCAACCTCAGCGCATTCGCTGTCGACGGAGCAAGAGACCAGATCGCCATTATTGTCCGAGCCACAGGGATCCCCAGCGCGAATGTAGTCGATGAGGGCGTCGCGCTGTTGGACCTGCGTGTCAAACTGGGTGGTGTTGCGGGACAGCACGCGGAAACCGCTGCCGCCCTGGGCAAGGTAGTTCGACGTGGCAAGCTCGTAGCTGCCAATCGGGTCGATGGGCTGGAAACAGACGTGCGTCTCCGAATCGCAGGAGCCGTTCTTCTCTTCGGGGGTGGCGCCCGGGCAATCGGCGTCGGAGTCGCACTTGGCAAGGGGCTCACGCACGCCGACATAGATGTTGGTGGCCTTGCCCGGTTGGTCCTCACCTTCCACCGTCTGCGTGCAGTCCACCACCACGCGCGTGCCAGCGACCTGAACCTGCGAGACACAGCCGCGGCCAGCCGAGCGGCGCGCGACGAAGTTGAAGAGGTCTTGCACCTCGACCCCGGAGAGCTGCATCTTGGCGATCGAGTTGTCGAACGGGAAGATGTTGAACATCTGTTCGACGGTGATGGGGCCAGGCACCAGATCGGCGCGGATACCCGTCGTGTTGGTGAGCGAAAAGTCGGTCTGGATGCCGAGGCGGAGCCACATGGCCGTGGCGATCATGTTGCCAAGGGGAGAATCGCCGCCGGTCGTGGAGAAACGACGCGAGCCGTCGAGGGCGTAGCCCACCAGGAGGTCGAGGTTTGCCACCGCGTCGAGCCCCTGGGAATAGGGCTCGAGCTCACGGGCCACCACCGGATCGTCAGGCACGCTCTCGGTGACGGGAAACAACGTGTAGTCGTTCGAGACGACCTCGAAGCGATTGATGGGGTCGTAGAAGAAATCGGACGAGAAGTCGGATGCCTGGTCGGAGACCACCAGATCGAGACGCCCCACGTATTTGGCAAAGGCGCCCGAGTGGGCCAAAACAACGGGCCTGGGCACGCAATAGCGCTGGACCGCGCAGCGCCCGTCGCTCCCGCAAAAGCCACTCTCGCACTGACTATCTTCCGTACAGGAGCTCTCGAAATCGCCTTCAAAGGGGCTCAATAGCTCGATGAAGTTCTTTTTGGCCTTGTCGTCGTAGTGCCTTGAGCAGTCGCTGACGCTCTTGGGGGGCTGGAGGACGATGTGGTTGTGTCCACCGAGCACGACGTCGATGCCGGTCGTGTTCTCGATCATCCGCTGATCGACCTCGAGGCCGAGGTGCGTGACGAACACCACGACATCCACCAAGGGACGCAGGAGATCGACGTAAAACTGGGCGACCTCGGACGTCTTGAGGGGCGTAATACCAAGCCGGTTCGGTCGGTCGTAGATGGAGGTGAGGCTCGACAGGTTGCCCATGCCGATCACGCCGACGCGCAGACCTTCCACCGTGAAGACGCTGAACGGCTTGACAATGGCCCCAAGCGGGGACGCCCCCGGCTCGGCGGGGTCTTCGAACATGTAGTTGGCGGCGAGGATGGGGTAGGCCGCGTTGTTTTGCAGTTGAATGCCGAGGTTGAGCGCGCCGCGGTCAAATTCGTGGTTGGCGACGATCATTGCGTCGACGCCCATGGCGTTCAGGGCGCGAATTTCGGCTTCGCCTGCGTAGTAGTTGAAGACCGGCGCGCCTTGAAAGCAATCGCCGCCGTCGAGGTGAAGGACGCGCGAGGAGCGGGCGCGCTCGCGGCCAATGATGTGCGAGATGCGCGCGGCGCCGCCGACGTTGACGACCGTGCCCGCCTCGCCCAGGCCGAGGCCCGAATCGACCTGGCCAAGCTGCAGGCTGTAGGGAAACAACCTCGAATGGATGTCGGAGGTGTGCAGGAGCGTCAGGTGCACCTGCCCGTGCAGCTCGTAGCCATCTTTGGTCTCGCAGCCGGTGCCCGCGCCGCTCAACGCCACCGCGCCCGCAGCGAGGGCCGCTGCACCAATCCCCATGAGGCCTTTTTTGCCTTTGGATCGCGGCATCGGCTCCCTTGTTAGGGAGACCGGGGCCTCGGCACAAGGAAAAACGGCCCCTGCCCCGCGTCTGTCGCCATGCCTGCAACCGCGCGCCGCGGGGCGCAGCGCGTCAATCGCCCTCGTCGCCAATCAACAGATCGAAGAAACGCGGGGCAAATGCTTCGGCCACCGTGTGCTGAATTTCTTCCGCCGTCGTAAGCCGCAGCGCTTCGTTCGCGATGACCTCGGCTTCGGGCACGCTCACGCGACCGAGCGCCTCTTTGATGGTTGCAATTTGCCCCGACTCCATAGACAGGTCGCGCACGCCGAGGCCGACGAGCAGCACGGCCGCGAGGGGATCGCTGGCCATCGCGCCGCACACCGTCACCGGCGTGCCGTGGGCCTGACCCGCATCGACCACGCGCGCGATCATGCGCACGACGGCGGGGTCGAAGCCCGACGCGAGGTACGCGAGGGAACGGCTCGAACGGTCGACGGCCAACGCGTATTGGATGAGGTCGTTCGTGCCGAGGCTCATGAACGACGCTTCGGCGGCGAACGCATCGGCCATCATCGCCGCGGCGGGCACCTCGATCATGACGCCCAAGGGGACGTTGTCGGCGACTGCGATGCCCCGTGAGCGCACCTCGTCGATGGCTTGCGAGAGCAGACGACGGACCTGACGCAGCTCACCCAGGCTCGACACCATCGGCACCATGATGCGCACTTCGCCGAAGGCCGATGCACGCACCATCGCGCGGAGCTGATCGAGGAAGACCTCCGGCCGAGAGAGCGCGAGGCGCACCGCGCGCAGCCCCAACATGGGGTTCATCTCGCTCGGCACTTGGAACGTCGACGCAAACTTGTCGCCACCGATATCGAACGTGCGAAGGGTCACCGGTCGAGGCGCCATGGCCTCGACGACACGCCGGTAGATCTCGGTTTGCTCGTCCTCGGTCGGCAACGTGGCGCGGCTGATGAACAGGTACTCGGTGCGGTAAAGACCGATGCCATCGGCCCCCATGTCCTTGGCGAACGCGGCCTCGCCGGGCAGCTCTACGTTGGCCGCGAGGCGCACGCGCTCGTGATCTCGGGTCTCGGCGGGGCGCCCGCGTGTCTCGGACAGCTCGTGCGCGAGATGGGCGTAGCGGTCGGCCCGCGCCTGCGCGTCGAGCACCTCCGCCGCCGTGGGCCTTACGATCACGACCCCGCGCAGGCCGTCGATGATCACCCTGTCGCCCGGCACGATCGCGTGCGTCGCCTCGGTCACGCCGACCACCGCGGGGATCTCCAAGGCGCGCGCCATGATGGCCGTGTGGCTCGTGCGCGTGCCGAGCTCGGTCACGAAACCAACCACGGGCTCGCTCACCATCGACGCCGTTTCGGCGGGTGAAAGGTCGTGCGCGATGAGCACCGAGCCCGCGCCCAAATGCCCGAACGCTTGCTCGTGCTCGGGCTCGGCGAGGGCCCGCATCAAGCGCTCGCCGACGAACTCGATGTCGTGACTGCGCTCACGCAGGTAGGCGTCATCGACCGCGGCGAGCCGCCCAGCGATGGTCTCGATCGACTTCGCGACGGCCCACTCCACGCAGTGAAGCTCGTTGCGAACCGCATGCTTTACGGCGTCCGCGAGCGTCGGATCCTCGACCATCAACACGTACGCTTCGAGGATCGACGTCTCTGCGCCGTGGGTCCCCGAGGCGGTGACGATCGAATGCAGCGCGTCTTGGACACGAGACACCGCGAGAGCGAAGCGGTCGAGCTCGGCGTCGACCTCGTCCTCGACGATGCGCCGACGGGGGTAGGACGTCTTCGCGGGACCGAGCACCACGGCCGTGCCGATGGTGATGCCAGGTGAGCCCGCGATGCCGCGCAGGACCACCATGCGCGAGCCGCTCGAAGGGGGGCCGACGGGAATCGGCATGTCGGGGGGAGCCCCGCGCACAAGCACATCGTACGGGCTACGTTCGCCCGGCCCCGTCACTCAGCCTCCCCGAATTTTTCGGCCACGAGCCTGCCTATCGCGTCGACGGCGTCCCGCGCACCCTTGCCCGTCGCGTTCACTTGGAGCGTCGTGCCCTTCGCGCCACAGAGCAGCAAGACGCCCATCACGCTCTTCGCGTTGGCCTCATCGCCCTCGGGCCCCGTGAGACGAATGTCGCAACCGTAGCGCCCCGCGAGCTGCACGAGCTTGGTCGCCGCGCGCGCATGGAGCCCGCGCTCGTTGGTGATGAGGTAGTCGGCCTGCGCGTGCTCTTCGTCATCCGCCATCGATCCCAACCGCCTTCGCCGTCATTGTAACCCCATCTGCTCGCTGCACGTCGCGATGGACAATCGTGATTGAAACCCCGGTTTTGGAGGCCACGCGAGCGCCGAGCGTCTCGGCCACCATCACCGATCGATGGCGCCCGCCGGTGCAGCCAAACGCCACGGTGAGGTAACTTTTCCCCTCGGCCACATATTCCGGCACCGCGAAGTTCAAGAGCGCCTCGGCGTGTTCGAGCAGCTTGAGCGTGCGCGGGCTTTGTTCGAGGTAGGCGACGATCGCAGGGTCCCGGCCGGTGAGCGGACGCAGCTCGGGCACGAAATGGGGGTTGTCGAGAAAGCGTACGTCGAGCACCACGTCGGCATCGATGGGGAGGCCGTATTTGAAGCCGAAAGACATGAAGCGCACGACGAGACGCGGGGCGTCACCCGAGGCCTTTCCGACCCGCTCGACGACCTGTCGACGCAGCTCGTGCACCGTGGTCTTCGTGGTGTCGATGCACAGCGTCGCTTCGGCCCGCAGGAGCGAGAGACGCGTGCGCTCGATGCCGATGCCTTCGAGCACGCCGACGGGCGCCGAGCTCACGGAAGACGCCAGTGGATGGGGCCTTCGCGTCTCGCTGTAGCGACGCGCAAGCGCGTCGTCCGCGGCGTCGATGAAGAGCACGAACAGCTCCCATTCCATGGCGCGAATGCGCGACAGCGCGTCGGTCGCCGCATCGAGGAACGAGCCGACCCTTACGTCGATGCCCAACGCGACACGACGAATGCCGCCCGTCGCGCAGGCCTTCAAGGTGCTCTCGACGACGGAGGTGGGGAGGTTGTCGACGCAGAAGTACCCGAGGTCTTCGAGCGCGTGCAGGGCCGTCGATTTCCCTGCCCCCGACATGCCCGTCACGACGACGACACGCCCACGCGGCTCGCTCATCGGCCCGACCCGTCGCGCGGAGGTGGCACCCAATGGGAGTCGGACGACGGCACCGCGGGCATGCCGGCCGACGACTCGGAGGCTTGGATCGCGTAGCGACCCGCGCTCGGCGCATGCGTCGCGACGGGCGGCGGAACGCCCGACTCGTCGTGCGCGCGCTCGGACATCAGCGAGCCTTCGAGGTTGTTGAAGAACTCGCGCGCGGCGTGGTGCCCCGCGTTCTTCAGGAGCTCGTTGCGCGCGGCGACTTCGAGGATGCTCGCCATGTCACGGCCGGGTCGCACGGGGATGACGATCTCGCGCACCGCCACGCCCAAGATGCTGTGGTGCCGATCGTCGATGCCCAAACGATCGTACTCGGTGTCGCGGGACCACTCGACGAGCCGCACCACGACGTCGATGCGTTTGCGCTCGCGAATGGCCGTCACGCCGAACAAATCTTTGATGTTCAAGATGCCGAGGCCACGCACTTCGAGGTGATGGCGAAGGAGCTTGACCGGCGCGCCAAACACCATGCCCGGAGGCCGGTAGTCGCACTCCACGACGTCGTCGGCCACCAGGCGATGCCCCCTCATCACGAGGTCGAGGGCGCACTCGCTCTTGCCGATCGCGCTCGATCCAAGCAGGAGCAGGCCTATCCCAAACACGTCGACGAGGACCCCGTGCAACCTCAGCCGCGGCGCCAACCGGTCGTCGAGCAGAGCGTGCAGCGCCGCGATGGTCACGCTGGAACGAGCGTTGGCGAGCAGGAGCGGCGTCTGCGTGGCGTCGGCGATGTGCCTCAGCTCGGGCACGGGCAACACGCCGTACCCGGACGAGTCGTTCTCGAACGCGCTCGCACCCTGCGTGAGCACGACGCACGAGAGGTTCAGCTCGAACACGCCGCGCAGGGCGCGCTCGCGCGCTTCGCTTTCGAGGCCCCACAAATACGAGAGCTCGGTTTGACCGAAGATCTGCACGCGCGTCGGCACGATTCCGTGAAAGTGCCCCGCGAGCGCCAACCCCGATTTTTGGATCCGCGTGTGGCGCACCACGCGATCGAGCCCCGCTTCACCCGCCAAGGCCGTGAGGCCCACACCCAGCCCCGCATCGGACAACAGATCCCGCACCGTCAGTGTCGGCACGGGACGAACGCTCGTCCCCGGCGGTGGATGATCGCGTGGTGTCACGTCGTGGAGGACCGTCCTTCCTCGTCGGCGATCATAGCGTAAGCGGAAGAGCCGGTTGGCACCGAAAGGAGCCGCTCGCGAAAGCCGTCGTCGCGGAGCAAACGGGATACGCGCGCGAGACTCTTCAGGTGCTCCCCTGTCGCTCGTTTGGGGCCGATGACCGCGAACAGGATGGACACGGGCTCGCCGTCGATGGCGTCGAAGCTGATGGATTTCGGGCAGAGGAGCACCGCGCCTTGCAGGCGTTCGAGGCGGTCGATGCCCCCGTGCGGAATGGCAACGCCGCCGCCCACACCCGTCGACTGGAGCTTTTCGCGGTCGACGAGGACCTGCTCGATTTCGTCGGTCGTGACGAGATCTTGGCCGTGACCCAAGAGCTCGGCGAGGCGTCGCAGAGCCTCCGCTTTGTTGCGGACCAGCCCCTCTTCGGAACCTGCAACGGAAACCCGCTCCGGGTCGAGGATATCAAGCAAACGCATAACGACTGGTGGGGCTATTAGCACGGCTCTTCTTGGGGCGTCGCCCCCAAGAAGAGCCGCGCTGGCGCTCAGCCGCGCTGGCGCGAGGAGCTGGCCTCTTTCTCGATGGCGACGGCGACGTCCGCGGCCCGGTCGGCGCCATGTTTGCGCGCCAGGTCGGCCCCCTTGGCGGCCCGAATTTGCCGCTCGAGCTTGTCGTGCACCGCGTCGATCGAGGCGTACATGTCCTCGCTGCTCTCTCGCGAGTGCAGATGCGCGCTCCCCGCCGAAATGCGCACGTCGGCCACGTGCGCGAGCCCCTCCACCGACAGCGTGACCTGCGCGGTCATCGCTTGGCGCAGAAATTTCTGTAGCTTGGCTACTTTTTCGTGCGCGTACTGTTTCACCGCATCCGTTCCATCCATGTGCCGGAACGTGATCGTGATGTTCATCCGGAACCAGCCTTCCTTGTTGTGCCGGGCGTTCCCAAGAGGGGCTTCGCGCGGCGCGTCACCGACGCGTAACGCAATTGCCTTCGTCATATCACGAACCCGGTTCCGTCCTCAGCGGGCGCGGCGAGCCCTTCGCAACATCACCGCCACGGTGCCCGCGGGGAGCCCGGTCTTCGCGGCCAGCTCGGCGCTCGTTGGCGGGCGTCCAAGGCTATCTCGCAGGCCACGAGCGGCGCCGATGAGCCGGCGCAACGCGTCGACATCGGCCAAACGGAGCTCCTCCCCCACGGTCAAGCCCTCGGCTTCGAGGGCGTCGACGATGAGCTCCACCTCCTCGTAGCTCACCGCGCGCAGGCCGATCACCTGCGCGATGTCATCGAGATCCACGGGAAAGACCGCCTCGCCCACCTTGTGGAGGGCCACAAGCTCATCGATCATCGCCCGTACGTCCGGTCGCATGGCGCCGCTTGGGTACTCTTTTCGACCAAGAGACGCCAGTGCGCGGCCCCTCGAACGAAGGAGGGCGACGTCGTTCCGGGGAGCTTTTCAGCCGCTTGCTGGGGTCTTGAGCGCGAAGTTCGCTCGACGAGCTTCGCGGATGGGTCACTAGCAACGGGCGCAAACCTGCGGCATGGTAAGCTCCGAAGCTTCATCGACTTATGCAACACATCAAGGCTCTTACCCAGCGATTTCCGCGCGTTGCGCCGCTCTTCTTGCTCATCTACGTCGTGACCCTGGGCGTCTTCGCCGGGTGCGCGGGTGACGAGGCCGCTTCTTCGTCGACCTCGGCGACGACCTCCACGGGGGGAGGTGAAGGGGGAAGCAGCACCGCGACGACCTCCTCCAGCACCTCGAGCACCGCGTCGGCCGGCGGCGCGGGCGGTGAAGGGGGCCAAGGGCAAGGCGGCACCGGCGGACAGGGCGGGAGCGGCGGCGAGGGAGAAGGCGGGAGCGGCGGCGAAGGCGGTGGCGGAGGCCCCGTGGGAACAGCCGAGTATCCCCTGGAGGTGGAGTCCAACAACCTCGACCAAACGGCCAACCCCCTCGCCGATGGAACCAAGGGTTTTACCGCATCGATCGGCGTCCTCGGCGACGTCGACACGTTCTCCGTCGACGTCACCATCCCCGGATCGTCACTGCGGGTCGAAGCGAGCGACGGCGCGGGCGGATGCCCTTCGGGCTCGTCGCTCTTGGTCAAGGTGTCAGGGCCCGGCGGATTCCTCGCGAGCGACACGTCGAGCGGCCCCACGGGCTGCCCGTTGCTCACCGCAACGGCCTACCCGACGCTCAGCGACTTGAGCGTCGGCACCTACTACGTCCAGGTCGAAAACCAGCTCCTTGCCACGGTGGCAAGCTATGTCCTGGCGATTCAGACCATCGCGCCAGGCTGCGGCGACGGCGTGATTCAACTGGCCACTGGCGAGCAGTGCGACGACGCCAACTTGATGACGGGCGACGGTTGCGACGACGTCTGCCATATCGAAAACCTGGGCGGAACCTTGCTGACGGAGGCGGAGCCCAACGACACGTTCGGCACCGCCCAAGACCTCAGCAGCGCGTCCGGAGTCGTCGGTTCCATCTCCCCGGTTGGCGATCAGGATTTCTACGTCATCGACGTGCCCGTCGCCGGCAGTGCGCTCAACATGGAGACGAGCGACGGGTTTGGCGGCTGTCCTATCAACCTTGACACGAAGATCTACCTCTACGATCCGAACCTGAGCCAGATCGCTTTCGACGACGACAGCGGCGCGGGCGCCTGCTCGGCGCTCGCCGTCACGAACCTACCCGCCGGCACCTACTTCGTGCTCGTCGAAGACTACGGAAACAACGACACGGCGCCGTTCTACGTCTTCGGCTATTCGGTCAGCGCGCCCTTCTGCGGGGATGGCATCTTGCAGGTCGGCGAGACCTGCGACGACGGCAACATGAACGACAACGACGGCTGTTCGTCCGCCTGCGTCCCCGAAGCCGTCTACATCCAAGAGGTGGAGCCCAACAGCACCGCCGCCACGGCCCAGCCGCTCGGCGTCGCCATCGGCATTTTGGGGGCGATAACGCCCATCGGCGACAAGGACTTTTTCTCCTTCGACGTCACGGTCCCTGGCTCGTCGATCATCATCCAGGTCTCGGACGGCATGGGCGCTTGCCCGGCGTTCGACTCCGTCATCACCCTGTACAACCCGCTTGGGCAGTTGCTCGTCAGCAACGATCAAGGCGACCTTCCCCCGTGCTCCACGCTGAAGCCCACGAAGAACCCGGAGGTCGCGAACCTTCCCGTCGGCGTCTACAAGGTCAGGCTCGAAGAGTCGGGGAACAACGCCCTCGCCCCGTCTTACGTCTTGGCCATCACGGTCCTCCCGCCGTCCTGTGGCGACGCCGTGATCCAAAGCGGAGAGACGTGCGACGATGGCAACATCAACGACGGTGACGGTTGCAACAGCTCCTGCCAAGTCGAGGCCTCCACGCTGTACGAGGTGGAGCCCAACGATGTCCTGGCCAGTGCCACGTCGTTCAACGGGTACGTGGCGGGCGTAGGGGCCATCACCCCCGTGGGCGATCAGGACTACTGGAGCTTCACGGTTCCCGGCAACGGCATGACGGCTACCATCTCCGTGCGGGACTGGGCGGGCAACTGCCCGATCGGCGTCGACACGTTGCTCTACCTGTACAACGGCGCGGGTCAGCAAATCGGGTTGAACGACGATTCCGGTGGGACCACCTGCTCGAGCATCTCGATGGCCGGCCTGCTCGCCGGAAACTACACGGCCCGTGTCGCAGACAACGGCAACAACAGCACCATCCCCTTCTACTTGCTACGCATCAACCTTCAGTGAGCGCGCGGCGCCGCGGGAACCGTCCCGCGGCCGGCGACGACTTCAGAACCACACGCCGAGGCCCACACGGCTGGGACCGATGGCGACGGGGCGAATCTCCCCGCGTCGGGGCGTCGCGCTCCTACCCTCCGTGTCCAGAGCGTCTTCGCTGAGCAGGCCGTAGGCAGCGACGCCTAGCGTCAAGAGCCCCACGGCCCCGAGGCCCACGGCGATGGACTCCGAGCTCGACTGGCGCGCCGAGGCAGCCTGCGCCCGCGCGGGGTCGGTGCCTTTCGCCTCATCCTTCGCTGCCAACGCGTCCACACCAAACCCCACGCCGGTCGCGATCACAGCTCCCCCCGCGACCGCCGCAACGTACGCCCAGGTTGGCGCGGACGACGCGAGCGGCGGCGCAGGTGGGGCGCTCTTCCAGCTCAACGCCACGACCGTCGCTGTGCCCTCCCCGACTGTCAAGGCCCGCGCCACCGGATCGTTGCCAGGTGCCTCCACACGGAAGATGACCCGCCCCGGATCCACCTCGAAGGGCCTACCCAGATTTGTCCGAGACATTTCCTCGCCATCACGAAACACGCGCGTTCCGTCCGGCGCGCCGGACTCGAGCATGACGGTCAGCTTTGGGATCCTCGCCTTCAGCGAGGAGAGCGCTTTTTCTCCTGGCGCCCTGCGCTCGTCGCCGCGCGGGAGGCGCGGCAGCGAGAGCTCCCAGAAGCTCCGGGCGCGCCGCAGCTGCCCGAGCTGCTCCGAGCAAATGGCAAGGTTTAGCAAGGTGCCCAGCGTCGGGTCGAGCTTCTGGCTCGCCACGAAGTCCGCGCAAGCGCCCTTCGGATCCCCACGTTCGAGCTTGTCCCTACCGCTCCTGAACAGAGCCTCGGCCCTCGCCACGTCACGTGGACTGGCTGCGTACACAGACCCCGGCAGGCAAACGGTCAACACGAGAACAACCACGGCAAGGCTACGCATCGCTCGATCCTCGATCCCAAGTAGGCGCGAAGGCGCCGTCCGATGTCCGAGACGTTCTCGAACAGTCCGAGGATGTCTCACGGTCCTGACGGCGGATCGCCGGCTCGATCGCAAGTCTCGGGCCTGGCCTGACAGTTGTATCGGCGCGCCGCACCGTGGCCGTACCTTCTCCCCTCCCCAGCCCTTCTCCGTCCGCGACGCCCGAGCTGCGCCCCGACGTGGTCGCCCGCCTCGGTCAGGTCTTGCGCGAGCGCTGGACCCTCGACGCGGTGCTCGGTGTCGGCGGGTTCGCCGCCGTTTATGCGGCCACGCACCGCGCCGGCAAGCGCGTCGCCATCAAGGTCTTGCACCCCGAGCTGTGCGCCCGCTTGGAAATTCGCCGGCGCTTCATCCGCGAAGCTTACGCGGCCAACCGCGTGGACCACCCAGGGACGGTCTCCATCCTTGACGACGACGTCGACGAGAAGGGACAGGCCTTCCTGGTCATGGAGCTTCTGGAGGGTGAGAACCTGGAGGCGCGGCGCGCGCGATGTGGAGGAAAGCTCAGCGTGAACGAGGTGCTGCGCTACGGCGTCGAGCTCCTCGACGTGCTCCAAAGCGCCCACGAGCACGGCGTCATTCATCGGGATTTGAAGCCCGAGAACCTATTTCTGACCAGGGCCCCCCAGCTCAAGGTCCTCGACTTCGGCGTCGCGCGGGTGCGCGAGGTCGCGTCCGCCCCGGGCACACAGGCGGGGTGCATCATGGGGACGCCTGCGTTCATGGCGCCCGAGCAGGCGAGGGGTCGCAGCGAGCTGATGGACGCGCGCACCGACCTCTTTGGTGCGGGTGCAACCCTGTTCACGCTGCTGACGGGCGAGCCCATCCACGGCGAGCATCTGACCTTGAGCGAGACCCTCGTCCGCGCCACGACGACGCCCGCGCGGCGGCTCCAGAGCGTTGCGCCGACCGTCCCACCGTTCGTCGCCGACGTGGTGGATCGGGCCCTGGCCTTCGGCGCCGCGGATCGCTGGCCCGACGCCGGCGCGATGCGCGACGCCTTGCAGGGGGCCCTGGCCCAGCTCATCGAGCTCGAGGGGCACCCGACCGAGCTCGGCGCGCGGGCGACGCGGGACCTGCTCCCGAAGGCGCCCGAGCCGACGGAAGCACCAAGCGCCGCGCCCGAGCCGAAGGCACCTTCCGACCTGGATGTCCCGGACAGTCCTCTGCCTTGTCTGGGACAACCGGTGTCACCGAGCGGCGCCCCGCCCCTCGTGCGAGACCTGCCTCCGCAACCAGCGCCGGCCGTCCTGACGGTCCCCCTCCCGGTGGTTTGCGACCCCGAGGCCTCGGAGCAAGGCGAGACCACGGCGGTCCTCCAGGGCGCACCGCCCGCTGCGCGCCTCCCCAACCACCCACCACGCGTTCTCCAGCACGGACGCGGCCCTTGGCTGGGGGGTCCTGCCCTTGAGCCTATCGCGGACGAGCCCTCCGAGTCCGAGCACCGCATCACGGCGGAGTGGCCTGGAAGAGCGTCACCTCCCGCGAACAGCGGTACCTTTCAGACCCCCGCCCCGTTCTCCGATGGTCAGTCTGGTGTCGCCCTCCACCCCATACCGAAGCGCGGGACCGGTCGGCTCAACCTGGTCGCCGCGCTCCTGGGTGTGGCGCTCGGCCTGGGCGTCATCGTGGTGGTCTGGCTCGGCTGGGTGAGCGGTGTCACGCCCGACCGCATCTCCGCCGAACAGCCCGCCGGAAGCGCGCCTCCCGAGAGCAGCGCGGCCCCGACTCCGACCGGGAGCGCGTCGGCGCCCCCCGCGGCGCCCCCGGCACCTACCCCCAACGCGAGCGCGAGCAGCGCGCCGTCGAGCGCTCCCGTCGCTCCTGCCAAGAAATCCACGCCCCCAAAGAAGCGCGATCCGTTCGACCGGCGACGCTAGCCCCGTGGACATCCCCGGGGTCCGATGGCTTCCCGTGGTCAGCCCTTCCTACCCAGGGAGATCGCCTTCTCGGGGCAGGCGACCACGCACAAGCCGCACGCGCGGCAAGCGTCTCCGTTTGGTGTATAGGCCGTCATCCTGCCGTGGACGCGGCTCTTGAGCTGCCCAAAGAAGCCGAGCGCGTCGAAGTCGCGATCGTCCATGCGTCGCACGACGAACACATCGTACGGACACACGTCCACGCAATCACGCTTACCTTCGCAACGGGCGCGGTCGACGTGCGGATGAAATTTGCCGGGCTCGGCGCGACATTCTTCACCGGGGCGTTGGGGGTGGGCGGCGGCGCGCCGGGCCTTCTCTTTGTCGAGGCTCATCGCGCGAGATCTACCGTGCTCCCCGCGGAGCGCTCGCGAAGAAGTGTAAATTGCCCGAGGAGCGCGCCCGAAACCAGCGTCACGCGAAACGGGACGTGATTTTTTCTTCGAGCTGGCATATTCAGAGAAGATACGCGCCCG
>CAYLJT010000021.1:0-24891 GCA_964383995.1 uncultured Polyangiaceae bacterium | reverse complement strand
GCCGAGCTCCGAGGAGATGGGCTTGTCGATCAACGGCTCGTTCGCCTCCTTGCGTCGCTTCTGCTCCTCCGGATCGCGGCCGAAGACGATGGCGTCGTGGGTCCGGTCGGAGCCCGTCATGTGGATGGTGTCCACCTTGGGGTGCGAGGTCAGGTAGGCGCCCACCTCGGCGCCGCCGTGCACGATTTCGAAGACGCCTTCGGCGACCAGGGGCGCGAACGCGCGAGCGATGTGCGTGCCGAGGTAGGCGTTGACGGGGTTCGTCTTCAGGATGACGACCTCATCGTCGACGAAGAGCTTGTAGAGCGCGTCCATGGGGCCGATGGAGGCCACATTTCCGGCCCCCAGGACCAACGCCACCTTGCCATGTGCGGGCTTCTTTTCCCGGTAGATGCGGCCCTGCGAGGCGCTCTTGCCTGGTTCCATCCAGACCTCCGCGCTGACCCCGCCGAACATCAGCTTGTCCAATACACTGGTGGGGAACACCTCCGCCACGACCTGACCATCGTCGCGCGTCCAGGTGCGCCGCGGCCGGGGCGCACCCCCGGCTTCCAGGGCGTCCGCCAAGAGCCGGAGGTTGCGGACCGTGGTGACTGGCCCGCCCAACCACTCTTCCCCGGCGAGCTGCGCGCCCGCAGCGATACCTTTGGCCTTGCACGCGGCAGCGACCCAATCTTCGGAAGCGGCAAGGGTAGACGCGATGCAGGCCCGCAAAAGCTCGATGCGGCGAGGTACGCTCACCGCGAGCCAGGCGTCCTTGCGCTCGGCAAGGCGATCGACGAGCGCGGAGACCTCGTCGAGAGGGGTAGGGTCGACGGCGGGAGGCGACTCGGGGAAGAGGGGTGAGGCCATGGAGGAAGCGTACAAGGATCGGCGGGCCATTGCACCCGCAATTCGCTTGGTAAGCTCGGAACCGGGGCTTTCGTCGGATCTTGGAGTCACTCCTCAAAAAGGAGGTCGTCATTCAGAACTGGATCGGTCAGCGCGGTTTCGGCAGGGATCGAGCAGGGTATCAAAGAAGAGCATGCGCACGTCAGCGCGGGCAGGGCGCTCCCGCGGCGACCCAAGCCCGGACGTGCTGCATCAACGCGTCGTGGCTCATCGGCGGGGTCGTGCGGCCTGGCCCCGGCGCCCAAGCCCACAGCACAAAGGGGTCGTGCCCCATGTGCTCCACGAGCTGTTCGAGGCTGCGGTTGCCGTTGAGCACCGGATCCTTCATGCGCTCGCACAGCTCTCGAACGGGCAGGCCCTCGAACACGAGAGGCATGTCTCGGTCAGGCATGCGCCAACCGGGCACCCCCGGCGGAGCATGCAACATGGGTTGGTTCTCGCTGCGGTGGCAGGTGGTGCACGTCAAGCTGGCCTCGACGCTCTTCCTGGACACGTTCATCGAATGGGGGACACCCTGATCGCCGTGCAAAGGCGCGTCTCCCGCGGGGTGGCAGTTCTGGCAGCGCGGCGATTGCAGCACGTTGGCGATCTCGACAAAGTGCCGCGCGCCGTCTTGATCGTCCGACGGAGCGGGCTCCTTCGCGCCCGACAGGCCCGCGGCGCCCAAGGTGAGAACGACCGAGACAACGAGCCCCAAAGCTAGACGATGGGAAGATTGCTTCATGAGCCGAGCCCCGGAAGGAAAGGGGTTTTGCGCAGACGCTTGCCGGTGAGCGCAAACAGGGCGTTGGCGACTGCTGGCGCCACGGGGGGTAGCCCCGGCTCCCCTACCCCGGTAGGCGCCGCGTCGCTGCTCACGAGGTGCACCTCGATGACAGGCGTCTCGTTCATGCGAAGACCGTCGTATTGGTGGAAGTTCGTCTGCTGAACGCGACCGTTTTCCAGGGTAATCTGCTGCTTCAGGGCGGCCGAAAGACCAAAGATGATGGCGCTCTCCACCTGGGCACGAACGATATCGGGGTTGACCACCAGACCGCAGTCGATGGCGGCGACGACGCGCTGTACGCGCAGCTTGCCGCTGTTGAAGCTGACCTCGGCCACCTGGGCGCAGTAGCTACCGAAGGACTTGCTCACGGCGATTCCTCTCGCCACCCCCGGCGCCAAGGGGGTGCCCCATCCGGCCTCTTTCGCGGCTCGATCGAGCACACCGAGGTGCCGGGGAGAGCCCTTCAGGAGGGTCCGCCGGAGCGAGTACGGATCCCTCTGACCCAGGTGGGCCAGCTCGTCGAGGAAGCTCTCCACGATGAAAGCGTTCTCCGAGTGGCCAACCGCACGCCAGAACCCGACGGGGATACCCGGTTCGATGCTGGCATGTTCCACCAAGAGGTTGGGGATGAGGTAGGCGAAGTCGCCCGCCCCTTCGCTGACGCTGGGATCGGTGAGCGTACCGCTCGCGTACATGCCAGCCGCCGACCGGCCCATGGCCGCGCGCATGCCCTGTGGCATGACCCCGGGCCCCATGGTCTGCGCCCATTTTTCGACCACGTGGGCGACGATCGACTGGGCCACGATGCGGTGGAACCAGCCCACGACGCGCCCCTCGGCGTCCACCGCACCGCGCAGCACGTTGTAGGTCATGGGACGGTAGACGTCGTTGGCAAGGTCGTCTTCCCGCGACCACACCACCCTGACGGGGGCAGGCACCTGCTTGCCAACGTGGAGCGCCTCGGCGACGAAGTCCTGGGCCAACCTCCGCCCAAAGCCGCCACCGAGCTGCGTCGTATGGATGGTGATGGCCTCCCGATCGAGGCCGGTGATGCGGAGGGCCTCTTCCATGGCAAGGGCAGGCGACTGGGTGGGCGCCCAGACCTCGCAGCGCTCCGCCGTGACGTGAACGGTCGCGTTTTGGGGCTCCATGGTCGCGTGCGCGAGGTAAGGAACCTCGTACACCGCATCGATGACCTTGCCACCTTCCCACGCAACCTCGACGTTGCCCTGGCTTCGCACTTCGTCGCCCGCGGTTTGGGCGCGCTCCGCATACAGGGTCCTCAGGGAGGCTGCGCTCGTGTTCGCGAGGGGCCCCGGGTCCCACTCGGCGCTGACCTTTTGCGCTCCCGCACGCGCTTGCCAATAGCTTTTGGCCACCACGGCGACGCCGCTAGGCACCGAAAAGACCTGGACGACACCGGGGACCTTGCGCGCTTCCGCGCCCTGGAAGGTCTTCAGGGTGCCGCCCAGGGTCGGCGAGCGGACGACGACGGCCGTCAGCAACCCTGGGAGCTTGACATCCATGCCGTAGACCGCGCTGCCGTCCACCTTGGAGGGCGCGTCCAGACGCGCCACGGACTTACCTACCCAGCGCATTTCTCCGGGCTTCTTGAGGGTGGGCTCGGGCACGGGCTGCCGGCAGGCTTCCGCCACGAGCTTGCCATAGCTGGCGCTCTTTCCGGAGGGATGTTTCACGGTGCCGTTGTCCACCGTCAGCTCGTCGATCGGGACGCTCCACAAAAGGGCCGCGGCGCCCTTGAACATTTCGCGCGCGGTGGCGCCTGCCCTGCGCAGGGGCTCCCACGACGTGCGCACGCTGCTGCTGCCACCTGTGATCTGGAGCCCGAGGTCCGGGTCCGGGTTGTCGAACGCGCGGTCGGCGACAGCGTTTTCAACGCGAATCCGCGTTGGATCGACCTCTAGCTCCTCGGCCACCAGCGTGGTGTGCGAGGTCGTGGTGCCCTGACCCATCTCCACGCGGTCGAGGATGAACACGACGCTGTCGTCCGCCCCGATGGTGAGCCACGCGTTGGGCTTGAATTGGCCGGTCTTCTCGAAGTGCGCGACGGTTTCGGCCTGATAGCCGTGGCAGCCCGGCAGCACCATGCCCAAGGTGAAGGAGCCCGTCGCCGTGGCAAGGACCTGCAAGAATGCCCTGCGCGATGTGCTCATTTCACGCCCTCGGCGGCGGCCCGCTGGATGGCGCGACGGATGCGTGGGTAGGTTCCGCAGCGGCATAGGTTGGCGGACATGCAGGCGTCGATGTCTTCGTCGGTGGGCTGAGGCTTGGCGCGAAGGAGGGCCGCGGCGCTCATGATCTGACCCGATTGACAATAGCCACATTGCGGCACGCCCTCGGCGATCCAAGCCTTTTGCAGCGGATGCAAGGTGGGTGTGCCGAGCCCTTCGATGGTGGTAAGCTTCTTCTTGTCCACCTCTTTGATGCGCGTCACGCACGACCGCACCGGCTGCCCGTCGATGTGCACCGTGCACGCGCCGCACAGGCCCTTGCCGCAGCCGAACTTCGTGCCCATCAGGCCCAGGTGGTCGCGAATGACCCAAAGCAGGGGCGTATCGGGCTCGACGTCGACTTCGAGAACCTTGCCGTTCACTTCGAGGGAGAACATGGGAGACACCTCGTGGCGGGCCCTTGTACGGGCACCTTCATACCTTCCGGACGAGCGGACGAGAAGCAGAAAAGCCGTTCTTCGGGAGGCGCCGCGAGCCTAGCCGGCGCTGGCCCAGCCCCGGCCGGAGCGTGCGTTTTTCCGTCGCCGGAGCTGAAAGAGCGCCAACCCGACGCAGGCCAGGCCGAGCCCAACCTTGCCATTACCAGCACCACGGGTGACGGCGCAGCCGCCATCGTCGGAGGCAGGAGCTTCCCCGGTGGATCCGGCGCCGCTCGTCGCCCCACCGCCGCCCGCGTCCGAGACATCTCCACCTTGTCCGTCGGCACCGCCGGCGCCGCCCGCGCCCCCGGAGCCCGTGCCCCAAGGGATGTAGGCGCTCAAGAAGTCACCGAAGACGTCCGGGCGCCTGTAATGTGCGGGCTCCAGACAGCCGGCCGTGTCGGCGTAGGAGTCGACGCCCACGATCGTCTCCACACCGTCCATCTGGACAAGGGCGGGCCCACCCGAATCTCCCACGCAGCTCTTGTGGGACAGGTCTCCCACCGTCAAGGTGTCCACGTCGTCGAGGGCCGCGACCACCGTCGTCGCCTCGTGCTTTTTCAGGTTCAGCTCTTTGTACACGAGCTGGCCGTAGCCCACGATGCGCGCCTCAACCCCTTCGATGCTGGCATCGAGGGGCTTTTGTTGAAGCGGAAGGGGCGCCACGGCGAGCGCGTCTTTCAGGATGACCACGCCAATATCGCCGTAAAAGGGCGGTTTCTTGTCGTAGTCGGGGTGGAGCGCGGTCTCCTGTACAGGCACGAGGTTCGGCGCCAATAACGCCGCCGTGGTCAGATCCGACGCGTCGGGCCCGGTGAACACGCCGAACGTGTAACCCGGGTGGGTGGTCGGATCGACGCAGTGGGCCGCCGTCAAGAGCACGGTGGGCGCGACCAACGATGCCGTACAGGCGTCGAACGTGCTCTTATCCGCGGGGTAAGACACGAGCATCATCACCGCCGGATCCCCCGTAGTCGGGGTGCCGCCGATGATGGCCTGCCCCTCGGCGCGTACGTCTTCTCCCTGGGAACCTTCCCCGGAGCAGCCCAGGAATGCGAGGGCGCCGAGGACGAACATGACGTGGGTAGGTCTCATGGCGTAGCCGCCTTGGCAAAGCCGATATGGGCCTTACCTAGGGTATTCTCGGTAAAGGAAACATACGTCCCCGCGGACGTCGACGCCGCGCCCAGGTAGCCGCCGAGCCAGCTCGCCAAGGTGCGGTCGATGGTGAACGTCCCTGGGGCTCCGAGCGTCGCCGGTGTCCAGGCGGAGCCGTCGGGGGAGCTCGATAGCACGAGGTTGGCGGGGTTGTTGAGCGTGCCCTCGTAGTAGGCGACGAGCAGCTTGCCGTTGGGATTTTGCACGAGACGCGGAAACAGGAACTGCGTGGTGCCCGTGGAAGCTACCTTGACGGACGGTGAGAACGCGCCCGCACTGTTGCTGGAGTGGACGAGCTCGATGGCATCGCCGGGGGAGTCCAGTGTCGAGCTGAAAACCGCCGTACCGGTCGCGTAGGCCACCCAAACGTCGGAGCCGGAGGCGACGCAGGTGGGATCTTGAAAGACCACGCTCGTCCCGACGGACACGAGCTGGGGCCAGGTTTGACCCTGGTCGGTGGACTTTCGCACGGTCACCGTGGCGCCCGCGCCCAGGTGAACCACGTAGATGGGCGCGCTCGGCCCGAGGTTCTTGTCGAGACAAAGAGAGGCAAGGTTGCCGAACGTGGCGTCCGCGGCGATGGTCGTGCGCGTGAAGGTGCTGCCGTCCGTGGAGCGCGCGAAGGTGAGGGAAGCTGGGGTGCCCGAGCCGGAGCCCGTGAAGTCGGCCCAGGTGAGCAACACGTTGTCGTTGGCGTCGACGCCGATCGACGGCTTGTCGAAGTCGCGGAGCACCGACGCTCCATCGTCGGAGGCGATGGCAGGAGCGTTGAAGGTGGTCTTCCCTTTGTCGAGCTTGGACACGTAGATGTGCTCGTCGGGCGCGTTGAAATCGGGCCGGAAACCGAGCCAGGCGAGGTAGAACTGACCTTGACCGTCGGCCGCCAACACGGGGTTGCTCGTCAACCTCCCCCCGGGGGAGTCCACGTAGGCAGGAGGCGTAAAGGTCTCCCCTCCGTCCTGCGAAATGGCCACGCCGATGGCCGAGGTGTTGTCGGCGAAAAAGCCGATCCAAGCCACGACCACCGTGCCATCCTCGTTGGCCGCCGCCGTGGTTTGCGCTTCGTAGGAGGCTGCGCCCTGGCTGCTGAAAGGTCCGAGCGGGGCACCTCCGCCGCCGCCGGTTCCAGAGCTCGTGCTCGTGGCGTCACCGCCCGTCCCCGTGCTGGCGCCACCCCCTGTTCCCGTAGCGTCCCCACCGCCGCTGCCGCTCGTGGAAGAGCTTGCGCTGGCCGTCGTGCCGGAATCGTCGTCCCCGCTGCACCCCACGCCCAGCGCGGCTCCCGCAACCAGACAAGCCATGATCCAAGAATACGCGACCTTCCGCATGACAAGCTCCTTCGTGAGTGGGTCTACATAATGCGATGGGTCGCGAAAAGCGAGCGCGAAAGCGGCGAAATCGAGCGCGTTTCGCGCTCCGGGAACCTCTCTGGGACGGCCCTTGTCAAGTCGATGATGGGCCTTTTTCAGCGGCAATTCGTAGGTTCAGCGGTCCTCGGCGTGCTGAGCTGCGGCGGGCTCGCCTGCGACACCTCCCGAGGCGCCGACCCAGCGACGGAAGCCCTGCTACCGCCTTCCCAGGAGGGCACCGCGACGGCGCCGAGCACGGCACCGTCCGCCGCGACCACGCCCGCCGCTTCGGCCTTGCCAACCTCGTCGTCGCTCCTTCCCACGCCGTCGACGTCCGAGCCCCCTCCCCTTCTGCCCTGGCCTCCCTCACCTCGCGGTATCCCGGTCGTTGAGCCCGGGGTAGGCATCTACCCTGTTCGTCTGGGCGCCACGCGCGCGGACCTGAAGAAGACCGGTCTGCCCGTGGGACCCCACCCCTCCGGCGCCTTCGACGACGATGTGCTGGTGGTAGGTGGCTACCACGTGGTGCTGCGAAATGAGCGCGTGTCGTCGATCGAGGCGACCCTGACCATGACTCAAAAAGGGTTGTTCGCCCATGGCAAGGTGATCCCGACGTGGGCGACCCTGGAGAGGGCAGCGTCCGTCTTCGAAGGCTGCGGTCCCTTCGTGGCTGCCCTCGGTGGCGAGCACTTTTCCTGCGAAGGGGATACCGTGCTCGTCAAGCGCGGAGGGGGTCAACGCCTGATTCATGTCCAGGTGTTCGACGCGCCCATTCCTCCCCTACCCGCCGATTGATCGGCCGCAAGAAAAGCGACGTTTCGCCGATCGACGCGCGCGTGCTAGGCTCGGCCCCGTGCACGAGACCCGGACATTCTTGCAAGACCTGGCCGTCGTCCTGTCCGTGGCTGCGGTGACGACGGTACTCTTCCGGAAGCTCCGCCAGCCGGTGGTCCTTGGCTACCTCCTGGCCGGGCTGATCGTGGGGCCCTACATCCCGATTCCGCTCTTCGCCGACGCCGAGCGCATCCACGCCGTGTCCGAGCTCGGCGTCATCCTGGTCATGTTCTCGGTGGGCCTCGAGCTCAGCGTGCGCAAGCTTTTACGGGTCGTGCCTACCTCGGGCATCATCGGCATCGTCCAGATAAGCACCATGATGTGGCTGGGGCACCTCATGGGTCAGGCCTTTGGCTGGACGACGACGGAGAGCATTTTTGTGGGCGCGATGGTGAGCATCTCCAGCACCATGATCGTAGCCAAGGTCTTCGCCGAACAGAAGGTGCCAAAGAGCCTCTCCGACCGGGTGTTCGGCGTGCTCGTCGTGCAAGATCTGGCGGCCGTGGTGCTGCTCGCGGTGCTAACCGCGATCTCGGCGGGCGATGGCCTGTCCTCGTCGATGATGGGTCACACGGCCCTGCGCCTCGGGGGTTTCCTGCTGGCCACGGTGGTGGTCGGTTTTCTCTTCGTGCCGCGCGCAATCCGCGCGATCGTGCGCTTGGGCAGCCCGGAGACGCTGCTCGTCGCCAGCATGGGTCTCTGTTTCGGCCTCGCGCTGCTGGCCAAGGAGGTCGGCTATTCGGTCGCCCTGGGGGCCTTCCTCGCCGGTTCGCTGGTGGCTGAGTCGGGCGAGGCGCACAAGGTAGAGCATTTGATACAGCCTGTCCGAGACATGTTCGCTGCGATCTTCTTTGTCTCGGTCGGCATGATCATCGATCCCAAGGTGGTGGTCGGCGAATGGCTCGCGGTGGTAGCGCTGGTCGGCCTAGTCATCGTGGGTCAGACGCTGAGCATCACCGTGGGCGCCCTCGCCAGCGGGAGCGATGTCAAGACGTCCGTCCAAACGGGCATGAGCCTCGCGCAAATCGGCGAGTTTTCCTTCATCATCGCGGCGCTCGGCGTGGAGAGCCGAGCTATCGGGAGCTTCCTGTACCCGGTAGCCGTCGCGGTCTCCGTGGTCACGACGTTCACGACGCCGGGGCTCGTTCGGGCTTCCGGTAAGGTGGCGGCAACGGTGGACAAGTACCTGCCCAAAGCCCTCCAGACGTTCATCTCGGTCTATGGCGCCTGGCTGGAGCAGGTTCGCTCAGGGTCGGCCGACACTTCGAAGACCAGCGAGACGCGCCGTCTTTTCCGACTCCTCGCCCTCGACGCCTGCCTCTTTGCCGCGATCGTCGTTGGCGCTGCGACGAACCTCGAGCGACTGGCCGGGCTCCTGGACGGGCGTCTCCACCTGCCCGAGGGCGGGGGCCGCATGTTGGTCATCGCGTTGGCGGCTGTCCTTGCCATCCCGTTCTTGCTGGGCGCCCTTCGCCTCGCTCGCAACCTGGGTGTCCGACTGGCGATGAAGGCATTGCCGATGGCCCAAGGGGGCGGCAGCGACGTCACCCCAGGAGCACGGAAAGCCCTCGGATTTGTGCTCGAATTGATGATCCTGGTGGGTGTGATGGGCCCGGTGTTTGCGGTGACCCAACCCTTCGTTCCCACGACCTATGGAGTCGGTGCCGCGGTCGTGCTGTTTGGCCTGGTCGGTTGGGGCCTCTTTCGGAGCGCGACGACCCTGGACGAGCAGGTGCAAGCGGGGACCCAGCGCATCATCGAGGCGCTCGGGCGGCAGAGCGCCGTGGAGAGCGTCGGTCCTGAGTCTACCCAGTCGCTGCTGCCCGGCTTCGGTCCTTTGACGCCGGTCAAGCTCGACAAAACCAGCCCCGCCGTCGGAAAGACGCTGGTCGAGATCAACCTGCGCGCGCTTTCGGGCGCCAGCGTGATCACCATCCTGCGTGGAGGAGCCGGGATGCGCCCCACCGGCAAGGAGGCCTTGGAAGAAGGTGACGTGTTGGCCCTCGCAGGCACGCACGTGGCGCTCGACGCGGCGATGGCGTTGCTGCGTGGTGAGCACGAATAGTCCGAGACATCTTGCTACGGGGCTCGCTTTTCCAAGTCCCCCTCCGCGAGGGCCGAAAGGGCCGTTTCTCGCCCTAGGCCAGGGTACATCTTGACACCCACGCGGGCCTGCCGACGCACGCTCTCGATGTCCATCGCGCCGCGCACCGCGGCGAGCTTTTCGGCGTCCCCCGCCAGCTCCGCAAGCACGTAATCTGACCATCCGGGCTTGTCTGTCCAATGGGCAGATGCGAGCTGGATGCCGCGCGCCACATCGGACTCGGCCAAGAGCGCTTTACGGACCTCGGCCCCGGACGGCCCGGCGAGGACGCGGTGCAGTGTGAGCGCGATGCCGTAGCCGCGAGCCTCGGCCTTGAGCGCGTCGGCGAGCGGCGCGGACGCGCTCGCCGCGGACCGCGCGCCGCGCGTGATCAGCGCCAGCGCCAGGGACCTCTCGGACGCTAGCTCGGGGTAGGCAACCGCCGCCTGTTCGAGCAAAGTGACCTCGTCGCCCGCCGGGAAGGGCACCCCGAGCTCGACGGCGAGCCCGGCGCTGTCGGCGCACAGCAGGAGCGCGGCGCCCAGCGTGGGACCGTGCCCCTCGGCCTTGGCGTCGACCAGACGACGCTCACAGGTCGCGATCACCCCCCGGACGCTGCGCTGGTGCTTCACGTCGTCCTCACCGCTTTCCCACCGTCGTCGCGTCTCGGCAGCCTCTCTCCCGTCGAAAGCGGGCGCAGCCTCGATGCGCTTTGTCATTTCGATGTACGAAGCTTCATCGCCCATCAGACCCCAGAGCCCCATGGCGCGCTCGTAGGCGCTCTGCTTTCCGGGGGCCAGCACCTGCTCGTCGCGGCTCAACGAAAGCGCCCTGGTTACGGCGGGGCTCGCTGCAACGGCCTTACCGATGGTCTCCTTCAGGGGACCCTGCGCCAGAGCCGCCGCGACATCCAGAGCCTCCCTGGCCTGAAGCCCAAGCCGTTTGTTGTGGACGAAGCGATCCAGCACCACGACGAGCCCGAGGTGCTGTTGCACGTCGGCCAGGTGACCGAGCAAGATGGCGTTGTCGGGCTCGAGCTTGACGGCGGACTCCAGGAAGGTCACGGCCCGCCGCAGGTCGGCGACGTCGCCGGTCGCCGCATAGCGACCACCGTAAGCGATGGCGGCGTTGTTGGCGGCGGGCGCGCTGTGCTTGGCGTTTCGTTCGTAGAAGGCGGCCTCCTCACCGAACAATTTGGCCGCTTCGGCGCGCTTTCCGTCGCGCAGAGCGATGGCCGCGCGCACGCTGAGCCGAGACACCTTGCCGATCTCGGAGGCAGCGTCGCTGCGCTCTGTCCAGGTCTGTTGGTCGTCCAGATCGACGGACACATTGGACCGAGACAAAGCGATGCTAAAACGGTCGGCGTCGTCCGTTGCCGCCGTGTAAGCCTCTTCGAGGACCGCGCGCGCGCGGGCTTCGAGCCCGAGCTCGCGGTAAGTCATGGCGACCTGCGACGAAATCGAAGGGTCCTTTTTGGTCAACAGGGTCTGTAGCTCTTTCTCGCCTTCCTCCGTCCGCCCGAGCCGATGGTAAACTTGTCCGAGACCCATATGGAAGGTTGGGTCGCCCTCGGCCTCTCCGCGAATCGCAAGAAACAATACCTCGGCCTCGCGCAGCATGGTGGTCCGCTCGTCCCCGGCAAGATCGCTGGCGCGCCGGACCTTGAGCATACCCAGACGCAGGACCGCGGGCACTACGCTGCCAGCCTCCAAATAGGCCGTTCGCAGCTTTGCCAGCTCCGGGTCCTTCTGCACCTGCTCCGTGAGCCACTCGACGAAAATTGTCTGCGCTTCACGGTCGGTCTTGCCCTGGGCACGAGCTTCCAGGTCGGCGTACAGCCCCGCCTTGGCCCCCGCGATCAGCGCCTCTTGCCGCGCCGAAATGGCTGGTAGATAGGCACGTTGCGCCGCCTGAAACGCCGCCAGGCGCTCGTCCACCAGGGCGGTCAGCACCTCGTCGGCGCGGGCCAGCTCACCCTGGTCGGCGTAGGCCATCGCCAGTGCCTGCTGGGCCTCCGCGCTGAGCGCGCCGGGGGCGCCCAACGCGAGCAACCGCTGCAAGGCCTGCTTGCCACGGCCCGCCATGCGGTCGAGCGAAGAGAGCGCGACGGCCACCTCGTGGCTTTGGGGGTGGGTCTTGCCAAGCGCGACGACGGCCTTCTCGTCGCCTGTCTCGAGGGCCGGAGCCAGAGCTTCCTGGACGTTGCGCGCCTCTTCAAGAGGACCTTGCCAAGCGTCGCACGCAGCCGGTTTCACCCCCGCGCGGCAGACCAGAGCGTCGAAGCGGAGCAGGTATGTCTCGGCGTCGAGGGCCAGGGAGGGCACGGCCGCGATAGCCGCCACCAGGCCCTCCGCTCCTACCCTCGCCTCGGGCTCGGTCAACGCCCTGATTTCGTGGGCCAGGGCGTCCACCGGGCGGGAAGGAGCGAGCACCTGCGCCAGGGCATGCTCGGCCCCGGCCCGGCTCTTTGCGAGGGCCGCGTTGGCGCCCGCTCCGCGAATGTCAGCCGCCAAATCGAGCAGCGCGAGCCGCGCCCTGCGACCTGGAAGAGCAGAGCTGTCCACCTCCTCGGCGCAGGCCACGAGCTGACCTTCCAAGGTCTCGTCAGGCTCCCCGCGGCGCGCCGCCGCAGGCACATCGAGGACACCCGACAGCAGCCTTCGCGCGGGCTCGACCGAAGCGGCGGTGCACGGTCGCTGCAAGCTCGCGAGGGAAAGGCGCACCAGGGCCGCTGCCGCGTCGCGCGCTTCGGAACTGTCGACGTAGGCACTGGTCACGCCGCGGTAGCGCGTGAGCGCGTCGTCGCGCTCGCCCCGCGCTTCGGCCGCCTGGGCCTCGACGAGAGCGGCGTGGGCCAGGTATGTCTCGGACGACGTGTAGGAAGAATAGGCAAGCAACCCACCCCCCACAAGGAACCCCGCGCCGACGAGGCCTTGCCACAAGCGAGCGAGCGCCCCGAGCCGATCGCGGTACAGAAACTGGTAGCTGCCCGAGCCCGTCTCACGCACCCGGTAGGCGGCGATGGGCAACACCGGAATCCACAACAAGCATACGCAGTAGACGGTGGTGTAAAATCCTTCGTCGTCACGGTCCCACGCGCCGTAGACGCTGGCACCACAGCCATTGAGGCGGAACAGCGGTGGAGCTCTCTTGATGGGCTTCGGGGCATGGATGATGGCGTCGGCGGCCTGTTTGAGAACGGGGCTTCTGGCCTTCGCTTTTGCGCTCTTCGCGAGCTTCTCCGAGCGTGGGTCGGCCTGGCGCTGAAGCCAGCGCGCGTATTGCAGCAGCACCAGCGCTTCGGGCTCGTCTGCGGCGGAATAGAGCAGGGTGGATGTCTCGGACGGTCGGGCCATGGAGGCGGCCTCGGCGCACAGCTTGGCGGCCCCTTCCAGGTCGCCCGAAGCGCCGAGCAGGCCTGCCACCGCCGCCGCTTGGTTGGCGACGCGCGTCTGCGCGGCGGCGGCGAGCTCCGGGTCGTCGATGTTCGGCCGCAAGCCACGAAAGGGGTCGAGCAATTCCGCGCGGAAACCGCCGACCACCCCCTCCACCCGAGGCCTCAGCGTTCTCCAGTCGGGGCGCGCCGGATCGGGCTCCAGCTCGGGAGAAGCCAGCAAAGCATCAAAGCGTTTCAGGGCCGCGACCAACCCGTCGATATCCATGATCCCCTCCGCAATCCGTCGGATGGCGCAAGGAGAGCGCAGCTCTTTCGTCGCGTCAAGCCCCCTCGCGCGCCGGGGCCGCCCCCCAAATGGCCCGGGGCGCCCCGTTCGACGTTCCCTCGCCGGTATGGCTAGGGCAAGAGCACGCGCCCGGGCACCAGATCGTCTCCCGTCGCGGTATGGCAGTGGTTGCAGTCGGCGTCGCTCTGCGCGGTGGTCATCCAGCGCTCGCGCCCCTGGTAGATGACCCGCGCGGTGTATGGGTAGGCAAAGCCCGGGGCCTGCAACGAGAAGTTCCCCGTCGGACCTACCTCGAGCAGGTAAGGCGTACCGTTGGCGTCTATCACCTCCACCTGCGCCCCTTCCGTTTCGGGAGAGAGGCAGTCGTCGGGCGCAAAGGGGTTGGCGAAGACGGTCCCCGCGATGTCGAAGATGGGCGGATCACCGCCGTTGGAGACGATCTCGTCGTTATGACAAGGGTTGCACTCCCGACCTGGGTACATGGTCTCTTCGGGAGCTTCCAAGGGATTCCAGAGCTCACCGCTGGCGCACGCGGCCGCGACCTCGTACGGGTCGTCCGCTAGCGTGCCGCAATCGGACTTTGGGTAGCCCGCATCGATCCACGCTTGAAAGGCAGCGACGTCGGCGGCCGTGGCCGGTACATCGCCGCTCGGCGGCATGGGGTCTGCGGGGTTCGTCATCATGACGACGGCGTACTCCGCGTTCGTCATGGAAGGTTCGTCGGGCGACTCCGCCGTGAGGTCTTCATACGTCACGAGCTTGAGGTCCGAGTCGTCGTGCTCCGTCGTGGCATGGCAAGACCAGCACTTCGCCTGCAAGACGGACAGGACCGCGCAGTCAGGATCGTCACCGCTGGCCCCACCACCGCCGCTCGACCCGCTGCTGGTGCTGGAGGTCGTGCCCCCACCCGTACCGGAAGCCGAGGTGCCCGCCGAGGTGCTGGCGTCGCTCGACGAGGCGCTCGCCGCCACGCCGCTCGCCTCGCCGCCCTCGTCCCCACAGCCAGCGGCCACGGCCGCGCCCGTTACCGCAAGAAAACCGAGGCGTTGAATCCATCGCATAGGGGGTTCATAGCCCATTCATGTGAAAATGAAAATGATGATCAATTTCTATAGACTTCGAAAATCATTTTCAATAGAGATCGAGGGCTCGGAGGATCTCAATGCAAAAGCACGTCGTTCAAGCCGGTATCCCACTTCTTTCCGCTCTGCTGTGCCTCGGGGCATGTGGGGACGATGACACCTCAACCCCGACCTCGGCGTCGACCAGCGGGGCCTCGACGACCAGCACGTCCTCGGGCGCGGGGGGCGACACGTCGTCGTCCACCACGAGCGGCATGGGCGGGGACGCCACCGCGACGACGAGCACGACCGCAACGACAAGCACCACGACCGGGACCGGGGGAGCAGGGGGAGCAGGGGGAGCAGGGGGAGCAGGGGGCGAGGCAGCGACCACGACGGCAACCACCACGGGCGCGGGTGGCTCGGGCGTGGGCGGCGGCGGCGAAGGAGGGGCCCTCCCCGTTTCGCCCTTCGGACCTGCCATCGTTCAGACCATCTCCGTATCTGCCGGGCACGACCGGATGTACGGCGTGGCCTTCGACAACCAAGGCAACCTGTACGGGTGCGGCCAGGTTGCTCCGGGGACCGACAGCGCCACCGACTTTTCGTTGTTCGTGGCCAAAATCCTGCCAGACGGCAGCCTGGATCAGGCCTACGGAACCGGCGGCGTCGCGATCCAAAACGTCATTTTGGGGACCAACGGCGAGAACGCCCGCAACTGCGTCGTGCAGTCGAGTGGCAAGGTCGTCATCGTTGGCACGGCCGAGGTGCCGAACGCCGCGGACGCCCGTGACCGAGACATCGTCGCCGTGCGCTTTGACACGAACGGCAGCCTGGACACAACCTTTGGTGTGGGTGGCGTTGCGCGGATCGATCTCAGCCCCGGCTACCTGAATGGCAATTCTTACCTCGCCGACGCCGCGTGGGGCGTCGCGATCCAAGCCGACGATCGCATTGTCATCGAAGGCTCCCTGGTCGGTGCCGCGCTGACCGACACCGACTATGCCATCGTTCGGCTCAACCCCGACGGCACCCTGGACAACTTCTTCGGGAACGCAGGCGTCGTGGTGTTCGACCTTCTCAACGTCAACGCGAGCGCCCGCAACATCCGCGTTGCGCCGGATGGCAGCCTCTTTGGCGGCGGCTACGTCGACAACATGGGTGTGGTCCAGCCCGTTGTCTTCAAGCTGACCCCGACCGGTCAGTTCGACGATACGTTCGCGAACAACGGCATCTATACGCAGGGCATCTTCGCCTCCGCCCTCGAGTGCTACAGCGTTCGCCTGCAAGGCACGAGCGCCGTCACCATCGGGTATGGCAAGGACGATCCGGCCCTCGCCAACGACTTCCTCTCGATCCGCGTGCTGAAGGACGGTACGCTCGATCCGACCTACGGGAAGAACGGCGTGGCCCAGATCGACGTCGCGGGCTTCAGCGACCAGGGGAGGAACAACCTGGTGTTGCCGGACGGCCGCGTGGTGCTGGTGGGCGCCGGGCGCCCGACCTCCACGACATCGGACGGCATGATCGCGCTCCTGACGCAGGACGGTCAGCCCGACACGAGCTTCGGACCCATGGGCTACCAGCTCTTCGACTCCGGCGGCGCGAGCGATGTCTTCTGGGGCATCGAGATGGACAAGGCGGGGACGATGGTCGCCGTGTCAGGTGTCCAAGCGGGCTCGCCGCTCACCCAGGACGACAGCAAGATCGTGCTCCTGCCCCTGCAGTAAGCTCCCCTCGGCGGGCGGCGCGGCTCAGCTTCGCGAGGGCATCCCCCGCCGCTCCGCCGCCCGCTGCCCCAGGGCATCTACCTTCAGCGACGCGCGGCGCGCGCCGGTCATCCGCAGCACCCGCGAGAGCGCCCGCAGCGACTCTGGAACCGCCATCGGGAAGAGCGCGGCGAAGGAGGACAACCTTGCCGTCGCCAGCAGGGCGTCTTCGCGGACCGCACGATCCCCGGCTTCCCACCTGGAAAGGAGCACCCGCGCAGCCCCCGCGTAGCCGTGAAGACAGGGCGCCAGCGGCAGCGGCGTGCCGCTCAGGCGAGGTAAGATCGCCCGCGCCACACGGACCGCCTGCTCATAGTCACCGGCCTCCCATAGCGCCTCGGCGTAGAGGCCCTCGCCGATCACGATGGTCAGTCGGTCGGACAGGTTTGCGATCAACCTCCTTGCCTCCAAAAGCTCCGGAAGGGCGCCCTTCGCGTCTCCCCTCGCGAGCTTGGAGCGGGCCGTGAACAGGAGCCCCCAACCGTGGTGCTGGGCGTTTCCACGCACCCTCGCCGAGCGGATGATCGCGGCATATTCAGCCTCCGCTTCGTCGACCTGACCTGCGTAAAACAGCGCGTGCGCCGCGATGGTTCGGGCGATTTCCCCGTCTTGATGGTCGCCCAGGGTGTCCAGGATCGACGCGGCCTCCATGGCAAGATCGCGGGATCTTCGCCAGGCCGCGGTGCCCAAATGGTGAAAGGCCTCGAGGTACAGACAGAGCGCCCTCTCGGCGTCGTTCCCGGGAGCCCGCGCCCGGTGCGCCTTCTGGAAATGGTGCACGGCAGCCTTCTCGAAGCCCATGAGGCCGAGCACGTAGCCGAGGCGAGCGTAGGATGCCGAGGCCAGGGCCTCGGAACCGATGCGCTCGGCCGCGCGGGTGCCGAGCAGCAACATGGCCACGAGGGGCGCATTTTCGCCTGTGAAGTAGAAGGTCGACGCCAGCAGGCCTGCCACGAGGCTGAGCTCGGTGAGGCGCGCTCGCTCGGATGGATCGAGGCCCTTCTCCGGGGCTCGCGGCGCGGTCAGGTGGAAGGCGCCGTCGCGCAAGGCGCGCAGCACGAACCCGGAAGGACGGGTCGGAACCGCCACGCCGAGGGAACGCATGCAGGCCATGGAATGCTCGCGACAGGCGTCCAGGTCGGCGAGCCCGAAGCTCGCCTCGGCGAGCTTGCGTAGGCGCCTCGCGCCGGCAAGACGGTCTCCCTTCGGAGCGCCGCCTTCCCACGCGAACGCCAAGCTATAAAGGCGCCGCGCGTCGCCGTGGGCTCCCCGCGAAAGGGCCTCGTCCGCGGCGGTATCGGCGTAGGTGACCGCGCTCTCGGTGTGCCCCGCTTGCATCGCGTGGTTGGCAAGGTTCGCGTAGGAGGGGCTGGGGCAATCACGCAGGCGCTCGAGCGCGCGGGCGTGCAGGACGAGCGCTTGTTTCGGGGAGAGCGCGACGTAGGCAGCCTCCCGGAGCTTGTCGTGGGAGAAGCGGAATTTCTTGTCACCGATGTCTTCGAGGACGCGGGCCGCGATCAGCTCGGACAGCGCGGAAGCCTCCTCAGCCTCGGACAGTCCCCCGAGAGCGCTGGCGTCCTCCGTTGGGAAGATCCGGCCAAGCACCGCGCCCGCGGCGACGAGCGCGGCCGCCGAGGAGGACAGGCCATGCAGGCGCTCGCTCAACAGATCCGCGAGGGCCTGGGGCGAAGCTTGCTCATGGAGGTCGACGGTGACGCGCAGGCCCCCCCGCTCGTCGCGGACGATGGCGCCCGTTTGCACGAGGCGCCGCAGGTACTCGGAGATGAACAACGCGTTGCCGCCGGACACCTCCGCGACGTGCTGGAGGAGCTCCTTCGGCGGCGTCGGCCAGGCCAAAATGTCTCGGACAACTTGGTCGATTTCGTCGGCCTGTAGACTCTCCAGATCCCAGTGAGCGACACCCGGAGCGCCGCTCAGGGCGAGCAGGGCCGCGGGCAGCTCTTCGGCTCGTGCCAGGGCCATGAGCAGCCCCCGACCTTGGTTGAGCGAAGCGCTGAGGGAGGTCAGAAGCGCGACCGAGAGGTCGTCTGCCCACATCACGTCGTCGATGATGAAGAGCGTCGCGCTCGTCACGAAGTACTCGCTGATCGAGTGCACGGCGTCGCCGATCAACCGCGCGCGCGCAGCAACCGGCGACAAAACCGGCGGATCGGGCCAGTCGGAAAGCCCCGGCAGGGCCAAGATGGTCGGCTCGTAGGCGGCGAGCACCTTGCCGCGACGACCGAAGATCCGCGCCGCGTGCTCGGGACCCAGGGCCACGGCGTGCTCGACCATCGCGCGAAAAAGCGGTCGGAAGGGGTCGAGCGGCGCAGCCTCCACGGCGTCGGCGGCGGCCGGACGACCTTGAATGGGCGCGCACTCGCTGGTCACCACGCGCATGCTCAGCGTTCGTGCCGAAGAAGCCGCTTCGAGGGCGAGGCGCGTCTTGCCCACGCCACTGGGTCCCGTCACGAGCAAAAGCCCGCCGGTCTTGCGCAGGGCCCCGCGCAGCCCCGCTTCGAGCGCCGCGAGCACGGCCTTGCGGCCGCAGAAGGAGGGCCTGTACAGGGCCACGGGGGCCTGCCCGCGCCGACTGTCCGCGCCCTCGACGCCGCGCATTTGGCGCAGGCGCAGCGCGACATCCGCCGCCGATCCGGGGCGGCTCCGAGGATCCTTCGAGAGCAGCTCCATGATCAGGGCGTCGAGGTCGGGGGCGATGCCGGCGGCGCGGTGGGAAGGCGGATCGGGCTCGTCGAAGAGGTGCGCGCGCACCACGGCAGTGGCCGTCCCGGTGAACGGCACGCGCCCTGTAACAAGCTCGTACAACATGGCCCCGAGCGCGTAGAGGTCGGCGCGCGCGTCGACGTACTCCCCGCGAATTTGCTCCGGCGCCATGTACGAGAGCGTCCCGGCCACCTCGCCGCGGGCCTCCAAAACCTCCTCGGAGAGGGCGCCGCGAAAGCGCGATACCAAGCCGAAGTCCACGAGCACGGGCGAGCCGTCGGGCCGCACGATGACGTTGTCGGGCTTCAAATCCCGATGAACGACGTCGTGCCCGTGCAAGAACGCGAGGGTGTCCGCCAGGCGCTCGACGACCAGGAGGGAGGCCGCGAGGGAGGTCGCGACCCCCGCGCGGACCGAGCGTGGCACAACGGAGGGCGGCCCGTTGTCCGAGACAGCAGCACCCAGGTTGGAGGCGACGATGACGGTCTTCGCCTGCGCCACGTCGTCGTGAACGAAGGCTCGCAGGGTCGTGCCCTCGACGATCTCCATCGTGTAGTACGGCAGGCCCTCCTCCACGCCGTCATCGACGAGGGCCACCAAGCCCGGATGCCGAATGCGCGAAAGCGAGCGGATTTCCCGGCGAAACGCGTCGAGGTGCGAGGGCTTGAGGGCCCTTAAGACCTTGAGCGCGACGACGCGCCCGCTCTCTACGTCGCGCGCACGAAACACGATGGCCATCCCGCCCTCGGCGAGGGGGCTCTCAATCACATAACGGCCGACCCTTTGGCCTACGCGCACAGCGCCGAGGTTACCCGACCCGAACGCTGAACCTCCACGCATCCTCCGCGTCAGGTTACCTTCGCCCCCATGTCCGACGCTCCCCGCGATGCCCACCACGAGACCGCCGAGCCCGACTCCATCGACGCCATCGCGCTCGATCGCAAACGCCGCAGCCGCCGTCTGTTGATCGGTGGTGCGGTCGCGCTCGTCGTGGTCGTCGGCGGCGGCGCCGCCCTGCTTTTTGCGCAAGAACAGGCCGCAAACAAGCAGATTTCGGAGTCGTTCGGGGCGCTGTCGCGGTGCCTGCTCGGGCCACCGCTCGAGGCCGGCGAGGCCCCGAGCACGCGCTTTCGAAGGCTGCAAATGGCGGGCATGACGATGGGCGACGCGGAGCGCGCTCCGGCCAACAACGAGCCCTGGCCGACGCGTTGCGCCGCCCTCGGGCACGGGCTCTCCGAGGCGCTGAACAACGCGGGCCGCGCGAAAAAAGACGGCCCCGATCTGGCGTCGTGGTCCGAGACACTGGCCAAAGCGCTGAAGGAAAAGGACGCGTTCAGCGCCGACTTGAGCGAGCCCATCGAGAACGTTTGGCACGAGGCCGCCGCGAGCTCGGTGAGCCCGGCGATGAACATCGACGTGCCGCCACCGCCACCCCTGCCGACGCCCCTCGACGTGACCTCGCTCGCGAGCACCAAACCCCTTTCAAAAAGCACGTTTCCGTTGCAGGCCCTGTTCACCGAGCCGCACGCGGGCCCGGTGCTGAAGATGTTGGTCGACGACAAAGGCGCCGAAGGCGCGCCGTTTTGGTGCACGTACGCGCGGACCGACAGCGCCATCGCGTGCAAGAGCTTGCCCGCCGCGATCACGAGCAAGGGCCAAGGGCTACGCCTGTTGGGCACCTCGGACGAAGGCGCCGCGCCCCTGATTTTCGCTGGAAATCGCGGGGATCACGGCATCTTTCGCGCGGACACCGGGGAGCAGGTGGAGGCCCTCTACAGCTACGGAGGCTTCGTCGCTGACGACGGCTTCGCCGCGAGCCTCGGCTTTCGCGAAGAGACACGCGAGCTGGCGCTCACGCGCAGACCTCCGGGCGGACCCTCCGGGCGCAAGATCATCGTCCCCGATTTCGACGTCGGAAACTATTTCTACAGCTCGCAAATTCTCTGGGAAAACGTGCTGTTTCGCGCGATCAACGAAGCCGAGGAGCGGAGGCTCTACGTGCAGAAGCTCAACCGCACGGGAGCACCCCTCGCCCACCCCGTCGACGTGGGTGAGCTGCCCGAGCCAGGCCTCGTCGTGGGCGGCGCCGACGAGCCGCCGCACATCGCCGGGTGCAAAACGAAGGACGCGCTGGCGATCCGCGTGAAGGGCTACGACAACGACTTCCTGACCATGCTCGTGGCGGGAAAACCGAGCAAACCCGTGAGCCCCGAGCTCACCGGGGGAACGCTCGGCTGCTTCGGCACCACCGCGACCATCACGCGCCTCGAGCCAGCGGGCACCGACAACGCCTGGAAAACCACGGTAAGCCAAGTGATTTGCGACACCGCGGGCTGCCGCGGCGCGCTCGTGCCGATGGAGCCGTGGCTGCACGGACGCTACGAGTTTGCGCCTCGCGAAGGCTTAGTGGACGCCGTTTCCCTTGGAAACGCGCTGGTTGTCGCGTGGGCCGCGGGGGACCGCGGGGGCGTGCGCATGCGCATCGGCGCCGCCGATCGCATCGCGAAAGAACCGGACATCTTGGTGTTCGACGACCTCGTGAAGGACGGCCAATCGCAGAAGCTCTCGACGCTCTTTGGTCTGCGCCTGTTGTCGCGCGAGGGCTTCGCCCTGTTGATCCTGAGCACCCTCGATGGCGTCTTCGCGCTGCGCGTCGACGCGGACGGCAAGGTCACCCCGGTGCCCGCCACGCGCGACTAGGACCTCCACGCCGACGATGGGATGCGTCGTCGGCGCCTCGCCGCGAATTTCGGCGGCGGCGCGGCCTCGGCTATTCTGAGGTCATGGGCCTTGAAACCAGCCGCCTCATCGTCGCTTGTTGGACCTGCTTCGCCGTGCTCGGCGCGGGCTGCTCCTCCGAAAAAGATCACCCGGCGCCGATTCAGAACGCCGCCACGAGCGTGGCTAGCAGCTCGGCCACGTCGTCGTCCTCGTCGGGCGGCAACAGCCCCATCTGCGAGTGCACCGTCGCGCGCACCAATACCGACTGCGCCGACTGCCTCTACCAGGAGAGCCAAGGGGCCTGTAAGCCCGAGGCGACGCAATGCGCCGTGACGCCAGGCTGCGTGGCCATCGAGAACTGCCTTGCCGACTGCGACTACGCCGAAGACTGCTTGGATGGCTGTTTTTCGCGTTGGATCGGCACGGATGTCTGGGACGTCTTCGCGAGCTTGATGAGCTGCGTATGTGACCAGTGCGCCTCCTGCGATACGGCGTCGTCGGTGACCTGCATCGCGGACACCACGAGCTCGACCAGCAGCGCGGGTGGCGGGGGCGGAGCTGGCGGCGCCGGCGGCTCGGGAGGCGCGGGCGGCGCAGGGGTCGGCGGCGCGGGCGGAAAGGGTGGCGCCGGCGGCGCCGGCGGCTCTTAGGAGCTTTTATTTGAGCTCAAACGATTCCTGAGCAGCGGCCTCAAACAGGCCGAAACTGCAAGAACAGGAAGGTCACGACGATGGTCGCGACCAACAAGAGGACAAGCAGCAGCACGAGCTTGAGGCCCGATCCACGAGGCTCGGGGGCCACAGGGGCGAGCTCGCTGCTCGGCGCGGGAGCCACGAAAGGTGACGGGGCCTGGGGGCTGCCAGGAGCGCTAAAGGGCGCGACCTCGGCCAGACCGCTCATCAGGTCGGCGGGGGGACCGAGGCGGCCCGAGCTGGGCGGTGCCACAGGGAGAGCGCCCGCGACGGCCTGTTGCTCTTCGGGCGAGAGCATCACCGTGCCCGCGGCGGTGACAGGCTGACCGGGCGAGGCCGTCGACGAAGGTGGGGACGCAGGCCCTCCTTGCGAGGGCGAAAGGCGATCGGTGGTGCCGTCCGAGCTCGCTGGCATCGGAGCCGTCCAGGCTTGCTTCGCCGCGCTTGGCGGCGCAATGCGACCGGCCGCCGGCAGCGGCGCGCTGCGCGGCGCCATCACTTCGAGGCCGAGGGCGGGCCGAAGCACCGTCCGGATGTTCTCATCGTCGTCGTCGTCGTCGTCGGGACGCCGGGCCATCTCACGGACCATCGCGGAAGCGGTCACGACCTTGGTGGGCGCGTTGTCTTCCGGAGGCAGGGATTCGTTGGGCTTGGGCAACCCCTTGTCGCCTGTCCGAGACGGGGGTGGCGGAGGAGGAGGCCGCGGTGGCGGAGGAGCCACGGGAGGAAGCGGTTTCGCGGGCCTTCGGGGGCCGGTCGGCGCCCACGCCGGTTTGTCTTCAACGGCGGGCGCGGCTTCCATGTCGGAGGGCTTCAGCGCGTCGCGCAACACCGTGCGCGCATCGTCGTCATCGTCGTCGAAGTCGGGATCGCCCGTGCGCACCACCACGCGATCCGCGGCCGGCGCCTTGGACGGCATCGTGCTGCCCTCGCCGTCGTCGGTCGCGTCCTCGTCGTCAATGGCCGAGAGGTCCTTGACCGTGGGGTCGGGGTGCCATTTTTCGAGCTCTGCGCGCAGCACCTTGACGCGCGTCGTGCGCTGCCCCGAATCCCGCGCGAGCACATCGTCGAGGATGCGCTGCAAGTCGTCGTCGCCCACGTCGAAGACCGCGAGAGGCGCTGCCGCGCCGGTGAGAATGCGCTGCTTCAGCTCGTCGTCCGAGCCCCCCGAGAAGGGCGGCGAGCCCGTGAGCAAGGTGTAAAGCGTGACCCCGAGGGCCCATGCGTCGTCCGCGGGTGAGATGGCCCCCGCGCGCACGCGCTCCGGCGAATGAAACGCCAGGCTCCCTTGGGCTCGCGACACGTCCACCAAGACGCCGCGTGAAGTGCGGCTCGCAGCCTCGGTCTGCACGCAGGTCGTCGTAACGCTGCCATGAGCGACCCCGAGCGCGTGCAACGCCTCCAGGCGCTTGGCCAGTCGAATGATCCAACCAACCGCATCAAGCTCGTTGAGGGGACCGTCCCTCTCAATCCGTTCGGCCAGCGTTTCCACGGAGGGCGCGAGGGTAGTTCGCCAACCGGGCTTTCGTCCAGTACCGGCTCACCGAGGCGCCACCGACGGGCACGGGAGCTCGGGGAGCATTTGCAAGCCAAAACCCCGAACAGATCGGCCATGGTCAGGGCGGTGAGCGGCTGAAAAGACGCCGCCCTACACCCATCTCCCGATTCTGTTAGGGTCCGGGCATGCGTTCCTGGCCCCTCGTCCTGACCCTCGCGACGGCCCCGTTGGGTTGCGCCGCGACGGCCGAAATGACGCCGGTTTTGCCACCCGACCAACCCCACACGACCATCCCCTACTCGGGGGTTCGTGAAGAACAGTTCCCCGACTACGGGGCGATCCGCGCAGACGTCCTCAGCGCCGAAGGGCGCGCCGCCGCGAAAGGGGGTCAGCCGTGAGGCGAGCTTGGCCTTTGTTCTTAGGGATGCTCGCGGGCTGCGGCGGCGGGGCCATGCCCCCCAAAGTCATGAGCAGCATGCGCGCGTCGAGCTTGCCCGCGGTGGTCGCTTGTTGGGAGCACGAGGTCGAGCAGGCGGATTTTTCAGGAAGCTACGTCGCCACGCTCGACTTTACGATTGAAGCCGAGACCTCGAAGATCCGCGGCGCGCGCGTGGTGAAGCTCGACCGCAGCAGCGACGCCAGCGGCGAGAGCGACGGCTCGGCCTTCCGTTCTTGCCTGGAGACCGCGCTCAACCAGGCACAGCTACCCGCGACGACGAGCGAGTCGGGCACGGGCTTTCGCGAGAGCTCGGACGTTGTCGTGACCGGCTACCGGTTGGCCTTCGTCGACGCCTCATCGGAGCAGCGGCGGAGCGCGACGCGAAGGGTCTCGCACGTGCTGTTGAGCCCGCGATCGGACCGCTGCCAGGGGCTCTACGCCCACGATCCGCCCCTCGACGCTTCGCTGCTCTTCTCGGCCATCGCCGAGGCGGAGCGCCGCGCCGCCGCGTACGGCGAGTCGGACCTCGACGCCTTCGCGCGGGAACAACAA